>JBAUJD010000536.1:0-8797 GCA_049683515.1 Thermosynechococcaceae cyanobacterium
ACCCAGGCTGGTCAAGCCACAGGTGTCAAAACCCGTGCGGCCACAATCGCCTTCGTCATCTCCCCCCTCAGCCCCCTCCAGAGCAGCGGCTGAGGTGTCTCCAAGAAAGATTTCAGTTCCTGGCCCCTCTAAGCCTGCCCCTCAGTTGCTTCGCAAGCCAGCTATCGCTGGGCCTCGAGTCTCTGAGCCTGAACTTGTTACATCTGGTGCACCGCGACCGATCCAGTCAGAGGTTGAAGCGCCCACGTTGCTGCGCCAACCCCGACGGCCTCAAAAGCCTTCGCCAACAAAGGCTGCTGTCTCTACTACCAAAGATCAGGATGATACAGATATCAATGAGATGTCTGACTCTGATATCTCTGTTGTTCTTGATCCCAAACCAATTCCTCGGTTACTTAATCGCAACAAACGACCCAGGTCTAAGATCGACGACGATGACATTTTAGAAGAGAAGATCAGTAAGGCCGCTAAGGCTGCTGCAAAACAGAAACGGCGATCTAAGCAAGTTGAAGAAGACGAGGAAGATCTTTTCAATGACGATGAGAATGCTGAGACGGTTGTTGATGTCAGTCGTTCACTGGTTCGTCCTCCAAAACCTAAATCAGCAGTTAAACAAACGCGGCCCATGGTGACCGCCACGCGGAGTAGTGGCAAAAAAGGTCGTCGTCGGGGCAGTCGAAACCGCGATCGCCAGCAGCAACAGCAGCAGCAGCTCGTGGATGACCGGCCTACATTGCTAACATTGGCTACCGATCTGACGGTTCAAGAACTAGCGGCACAGCTCAAGCTGCCTGAAACAGAGATTATTAGAACGCTATTTATCAAGGGAATAGCTGCCAACATTAACCAGACCCTTGATATCGCAACCGCCAAGATGGTGGCTGAAGAGCTAGAGTACGAAGTCGAAACAGTGGCTGAAGAGTCAATGGCTCGAAAGATCACCGAGATGCTGGATGCGGCTGACCTTGAGAATCTCCATCGTCGGCCCCCTGTCGTGACTATCATGGGACACGTTGACCATGGTAAAACCACGCTACTGGACTCAATTCGAGAAACGAAAGTAGCCCAGGGTGAGGCTGGGGGTATTACCCAGCACATTGGTGCCTACCACGTTGATCTAGAGCACAACGGTAATAAGCAACAGGTCGTGTTCTTAGATACACCGGGCCACGAAGCCTTCACAGCAATGCGAGCCAGGGGTACGCGAGTGACCGATATCGCAATTTTGGTGGTTGCCGCCGATGACGGCGTCAGGCCCCAAACCATTGAGGCCATTAGTCACGCCCGGGCAGCAAAGGTTCCCATCATTGTTGCGGTTAACAAGATTGATAAAGAAGGTGCTCAGATTGATCGCGTTCGTCAAGAGCTAACTGAATATGAGTTGGTTCCTGAAGAATGGGGCGGCGAAACAATTATGGTGCCCGTCAGCGCTTTGAAGGGCGAGAATCTCGACACGCTGTTAGAAATGATTCTGTTGGTGGCTGAAGTCGAAGATCTCCATGCCAACCCCAATCGTCCGGCAAAGGGCACCGTCATTGAAGCTCACCTCGATAAGGCTCGTGGTCCCGTCGCTAGTCTACTGGTTCAAAATGGCACCCTAAAAGTGGGAGATACCCTAGTAGCAGGTTCTGTTCTCGGCAAGGTTAGAGCCATGATTGACGATCGCGGAGATCGCGTTGAGCAAGCCGGTCCTTCCTTTGCGGTAGAAGTTCTAGGCCTCAGCGATGTCCCTGCCGCTGGCGATGAGTTCGAGGTGTTTGGAGACGACAAATCGGCCCGATCCATCGCTAACGATCGATCTGATCAGCAGCGTCAATCGAGGCTACAGCAGGCGATGGCCTCTCGACGGGTTTCTCTCAATGCTTTCTCTGATCAAGCCCGT
Source organism: Thermosynechococcaceae cyanobacterium (assembly GCA_049683515.1). Taxonomy (GTDB): domain Bacteria; phylum Cyanobacteriota; class Cyanobacteriia; order Thermosynechococcales; family Thermosynechococcaceae; genus RCC1774. Next base: position 1,883 of record JBAUJD010000536.1, read on the forward strand.
GAAGGTGAACTCAAAGAACTCAACTTGATTCTGAAGGCAGACGTTCAGGGTTCAGTGGAGGCTATTTTAGGATCTTTGGGCCAGTTGCCTCAAGATGAGGTTCAGGTGAGAGTCTTGCTCTCAGCGCCCGGAGAGATTAGCGAAACGGACGTTGATTTGGCGTCGGCTAGTAGCGCGGTCATTATTGGCTTTAATACCAGTCTTGCTGCAGGTGCAAGGCTGGCTGCCGATAAAGCGGGGGTAGATATTCGAGAGTATTCGATTATCTATAATTTGCTTGAAGACATTGAAGGCGCAATGGAGGGCTTGCTAGAGCCTGAGCTGGTTGAAGAACCGCTGGGCGAGACAGAAGTGCGGGCCGTCTTCCCGGCTGGACGCGGTGCCGTTGCAGGCTGCTATATCCAGTCTGGCAAGCTGGTTCGCAATTGTCGCATTCGCGTGCATCGCAAGGATCAGGTGGTGTACGAAGGCATCCTCGACTCACTGAAGCGCATGAAGGAAGACGTTCGCGAGGTCGCTGCGGGCTATGAATGTGGTGTTGGCATTACTGGGTTTAAAGACTGGGAAGAGGGCGACCGAATTGAATCCTTCCAGCTCTCGACGAAGCGCCGGACCCTCGCCTCTAATTAAGGGTGTGCAGCTCAGCTCTTGACCAACGTTCAAGAGCTGAGTTCATCCAGTATCTTTGGTCACTTTATTATTCTGAGAGACTGAGTATCATTAGAAAACGATGAAAGCAAAGGCTACCCTTGATGTTTTGGCTAGAGAAAACTTAGGAACCCATTCAGCTCAAGATGAGGATTAGATCCAGGTCTTAACGCTCTGCGCTATCCTAGGGGTGAGCTCCTGAATTTTCTATTGCTCAATTACGAGTGATTTTTAACTATGATTCAATTGAAATCGAATTCAACCGAGCAGCGAATCGGCAAGAAATCAGAGGCTGTCTGGCCCCATTTGAAGCGAGTCATTGCGAAAAGCTCTGGCTTCAAACGCTGGGTTATAGAAAGAGATTTAGATTCCAATGCAACCGGCAACCATCTTGACACACTGGTTCATGCCTATCTGCGCCAAACATTAGAGACGTTGGCTTACTAGAGCATCTCCTTAGCGGCTCCAGCCTCCTGAGTCGTCGCAGAACCTTAATATACCTATTTGACGATAGACCTGCACCCGTTGAGAGATTCTCTTAGCTAGTGCAGGTTTTGCGTAAGGCACTGATTTTGTGCTATGGGTTCGTCGTTCGGCGTCAACAGCAATGTTGACGAGCGACTCAATCGCACAGCAGGTGTAAAACAGGAAAACGGAGAGGGAGGGATTCGAACCCTCGTTAAGTTGCCCTAAACAGCATTTCCAGTGCTGCGCCTTCAACCACTCGGCCACCTCTCCAGAGGTATACTGATAGCCTAGCTATGCTAGCAGAATCTGAGAGATGACGAAACCCAGATGACAACTTTTACCGTTCACGTGCGCGATCGCAAAAATCAGAAAGACTATCATATCCAAGCTGATAGCGATCGCTATATCCTCAAAAGTGCCGAATCACAAGGCTTTCGCCTTCCCTTTGCCTGTCGCAATGGAGCCTGTACCACCTGTGCGGTCAGGGTGATCTCGGGTGATCTTGATCAGCCTGAAGCAATGGGCCTGTCTGAAGAGCTTCAAAAACAAGGCTATGCCTTGCTCTGTGTCAGCTATCCCCGCACTGATCTGGTGGTGGAGACCCAAGACGAAGACGAAGTGTACGAGCTCCAGTTTGGTCGCTACTTTGGTAAAGGTCCAGTCCGCCGGGGTCTACCGCTAGATGAAGAATAGGATAGATACTGATACTTTGCATAACCTGGCAACGCTTTTAGACATTGCAACAGAGGCCGCTCAGGCAGGGGGTGCAATTCTACAGTCCTATTGGGGCAAACTAGAACATATACGAGAGAAGGGCCGACCAGGGGATCTCATTACTGAAGCCGATCAGGCTGCTGAGGCCGCTGTACTGGCAATTATTCGTCGTCATTGCCCTGACCACCAAATTTTGGCGGAAGAATCAGGGCGTCTCGGTAATTTAGACAGCCCCTATATATGGGCAATTGATCCCTTAGACGGCACCACGAATTTTGCCCACCAGTATCCCTTCTGTGCCACCTCTGTGGCATTGCTCATTGACGGGGCACCCCAGGTCGGGGCCATTTATGATCCGTTCCATCGAGAGCTTTTCCGTGCTGCCAAAGATCTAGGAGCAACCTGCAATCGTCAGCCCATCTATGTGTCGAAGACAAATGCCTTACCCCAAAGCCTTCTAGTGACTGGATTCGCCTATGATCGCCGTGAAACAACAGACAACAACTATGCCGAATTTTGCCGGATGACGCATCTGACTCAGGGGGTCCGTCGAGGGGGGGCCGCCTGTCTTGACTTAGCCTACGTGGCCTGTGGTCGTTTAGATGGCTACTGGGAGCGAGGGCTTTCTCCCTGGGATATTGCGGCGGGTATTATCCTAGTAGAAGAGGCGGGTGGACGGGTCACGGCCTATGATCAAAGTCCACAGCGTCTTGAAACTGGACGCCTCTTGGCGACGAACGGCCTTATTCATGAGGCGCTAAGTCAAGAGCTTCTACAGGTAAAACCGATGGTTTTTGATCTTGAATCTGTTCACCCTTGACGTCGTTGTATCCATAACACTCTGGTATTGGTCATATGTCTTTTGAACTTACTCGTGGTATTGCCGCCTATGACTGCCCAGATCACTATGCAATTTTGGGCATTTCGTTAGACGCCTCTGCCAGTGACATTCGAAAGCGCTATTTGCAAATTGCTCGCAACCTTCATCCTGATGCACGAGGACAGGGCGCAGATGTCGCTCAGGCGAGTCAATTACTCTCTAAACTGGTGAATCCGGCCTATGAGACCCTGTCTCAAGATAAGGATCGAGATGAGTATCGTTTGCTGATTCGTCTTGTCAGTCAACGAGTTTCCCTTGAGCATGACCCGCCATTTCAGAATGAAAAGGCCCAAGAACTTCTCAAAGCCAGTGATTTCAAGGCGCTGTATCAAGATGCGGTTGCTGAACTGGCGAAAGAGCAGTATCAGAGCTTAAATCATGTTCAGGCGATTGTGGAGCAGTTGAGCGAGTTAAATCTGGCCTATCTTTTGCGTCAAGAGACCGCTCCGACTCCAGTAGTGGCCAATCGATTTGCGCAATCGCAGTCGCGGCAGCCTCAACCCGCTCCTCCATCTCAATCGGTTCCGTCTCAACCCGCGCCTTCCCCTGCAGCCTCACCATCGCAGAGTTCGTCCCTGCCGGTCACCCCTGCGACATCGCCAGTGCCACAAATGGCGAACAAGCCAGCGGCAAAAACCTTTGTAAGTCAATATGTACGCCGCGCCGAAGAACTGATCGGGAAGAACTGTTTTCCGCAGGCCATTCAAGAACTAAGAGAGGGGCTGAAGTTAGATCCTCACAATAGCCAGTGTCAAAGCTTGTTGGGCAGTATCTACCTCAAGCAAAATAAAACGACGATGGCTAAGGTTCACTTTCAGCAGGCGTTGAAGCTCAACGCTGCAGATATTATCGCCATCAAGGGCATGGAAAAAATTACACGGCTCGAAAAAACGACGCAGGGGGCTAGCCCTCAAGGTACAACGCAAGCTCCGGGCCGTAAAGGGTTATTTGGCCTGTTTGGCGGCAAAAAATAAACGGGCTGACTGACGATGCCCCTTAATCAAGGCATAGAGGCGTTGGAAGCGTTTAGGGTGCTGCGGTCCAGAACGGACGATGCGCAACTCACATTTTTGCAGGCGCTGGAGCATTGGCTTCAAGGTGAGATCGCTTAAGGCCAGTTTGCGTGTGATACAGACTCGCTGACGCATACAAGAATTACAAAGCATTCTGTCACTCCTTCATGGAGGCGAGGGGTATGTATGAGTCCCCGCCAAGTAATGGATTGATCAAAGAAAACGAGAAGTGATCTAGAATCGCATTGATTCTAACCAACATCTTTAGAAAACGCACAACCTGTTCTGCGGCACCTCGCAATCTATCGGTGTGGGGCAACCATTACGCCTTAAAGATGAAGGCATCATGACAAGAGCACTCCGAAGGCGCTAGAGTAGAAATAGGTTTACAATTCTCAATCTTTCATGGATTATCCTCGATCTACGATGACGCGAGCGGCCCGTGCGGTGGCCTGCAGTCCATTTAGGGTAGAGCTATTTGGAGAGATGCGATCGCAAAGTATTGCTCTCCCCGCGATTGCCGGACAGCCCGGTTTTCGTCAGCACTATACGCAGCGGCCGCTGTCAGAGCAAAAGGCTGAAAGCAACCTGCTCTGGCTCATTGACGTGGGGCTGTTGCGCCGCGAGGTCGATGGTCAAGGGTTAACGGACAGCTTTCGGTTAACGCCCCTGGGGCAGCAGCTTCTGCAGCGCTGGCAACAGCAGCACCTCCCCAATCCTTCTCTAGCAGATCGCTGGAAAAATTTTTGGAGCCGCTGGGTGCGGTGGCCTGTTTAGATGGGCGCAATCATGGTGGTGGGAACCACCTCCCACGCGGGTAAATCTTTAATCACTGCTGCGATTTGTCGGTTGCTGAAGCGCCAAGGCAAGCAGGTGACGCCCTTTAAGGGACAAAATATGGCCCTCAATGCCTACGTGACGGCGGTCGGCGATGAGATGGGCCATGCCCAAGCAGTCCAAGCCTGGGCCGCTGGAGTAGAACCGCAGGTAGATATGAACCCCATTTTGCTCAAACCTCAAGGGGATATGACCTCTCAGGTGGTGCTGCAGGGGCAAGTAGTGGGTCGAACTCAGGCGGCTGACTATTACCGAGACTATTTTGACCGAGGCTGGCAAGCCATCACAGAGGCGCTGACGCGGCTGCAGCAAGACTTTGACTGGATTGTTTGCGAAGGGGCTGGTAGCCCTGCTGAGATTAATCTCAAGCACCGTGACTTAACCAATATGCGGGTGGCGAAGCATCTACAAGCGGCGACGCTACTGGTGGCCGATATCGACCGAGGCGGTGTCTTTGCCCACATTGTCGGGACGCTGGAACTGCTAGAGCCAGAGGAGCGGGCCTTAATCAAGGGCATCGTCATTAATAAGTTTCGAGGTCAGCGCTCTCTGTTAGACTCTGGGGTGACCTGGTTAGAAGAGCGTACCGGCATCCCGGTGGTGGGCGTCATTCCTTGGCTCCCTCAAACGCTCCCCGCCGAAGACTCCCTCAGTCTTTTTGATCGCCGCCCGACAAAACCCGATGCTGACATGACTATTGCGGTGATTAGGCTACCGCGAGTGGCAAACTTTACAGACTTTGATCCGTTAGAGGCCGAACCCAGCGTTAATCTTCGGTTTGTGGATCCGTCTCAAGCCCTTGGCAATCCTGATGCTGTGATCTTGCCCGGATCTAAAACAACGATTGCCGATCTGCAAGTGCTCCGAGACGCTGGGATGGCTGAGCAGATTCAAGCCTACAGTGCGGCAGGCGGCATGGTGTTGGGCATCTGTGGCGGGTTGCAAATGCTGGGTCAGGTCTTAAGTGACCCGCTGGGCCAAGAAGGGCAAGCCGGAAAATTTGACGGACTGGGACTATTGCCATTGCAGACCGAGATGACGGGGGCGAAAGTGACGCAGCAGCGGCAGGCGATCGCAGCCCCCTTCCCCGATCATTTCCCGATGCGGTCAGCTCCACAGACTGTTCACGGCTATGAGATCCATCAGGGCCAGACGCAGGTTTTAGATCCAGCAGCCATCCAGCCTTGGTTTGATGATCCAGCGCTGGGCGTGGCTAGTCTTAGGCATTTAACGATGGGAACCTATTTGCACGGTCTGTTTGATAATGGACCTTGGCGTCGATCTTGGCTCAATCAGATTCGGTGCCAGCGGGGTCTAGACCTCCTTGCTGAAGATGTACCCGACTATGGAGAACAGCGCGATCAGATGATCGATCAGGTGACTGATGCGATCGCAAAGCACCTAGATCTCACCCCGTTTCTGGCACAGCCCTAACGAGAATCCCAACGAATCAGCACCCTGATGACTCAATCTATACGTCCCACTCTGCCCGACTGGATTCTTCTGGACCCGATGCTGACACGCTGGCTTCAAGAAGATATCGGTCGCGGTGATTTGACCACCCAAGCACTTTGTTTGTCAGAGCATCACCAGGGCAAGGCTGAACTGGTGTTCAAACAAGCAGGATGTGTGGCGGGTCTTCCTCTCTTTGAAAGAGTCTTTACATTGCTCAGCGACCAAGTTCAGCTAACGTCTCATGTAGCCGAAGGGGAACGATGCCCAGCGGGAACGGTGGTGGCGTCATTGCAGGGACCGATGGCTCCGCTGTTGACGGGGGAACGGGTCGCTCTCAACCTAATCATGCGCCTCAGTGGCATTGCGACGCTGACGCGGGACTATGTTGATGCGATCTCAATGCTCCCCACCCAACTGGTCGATACTCGTAAAACCACTCCTGGCCTGCGGTTACTCGAAAAATATGCAACGCGGGTGGGCGGGGCCAAAAATCATCGCCTTGGTCTAGACGATGCCGTCATGCTCAAAGACAACCATATTCAAGCCGCTGGTGGGGTCGGTGCTGCCATTGATCAGGTTCGCCATCAAAGTCCGTTCCCGCTAGCGATTGAGGTAGAAACAGAGACGCTGGAGCAGGTGCAAGAAGCCTTAGCCCATGACGTTGACATTATCATGCTTGATAATATGGCCCCGGCTCAAATGCAGGAGGCTGTTAAGCGGATCAGAGGGCACAATGCCAAAATTAAAATTGAGGCTTCTGGAAATATTACGTTAGCAACCATCAGAGCCGTCGCTGAAACAGGGGGGGATTATATTTCTACGAGCGCACCGATTACGCAGGCGTCTTGGTTAGATGTTAGTTTGCGGGTGATTGCATAGGGTCAGACAATTTGCTCATGC
>JBAUJD010000537.1:0-2076 GCA_049683515.1 Thermosynechococcaceae cyanobacterium
CCCTTCTTCAATGGCGGTCAACAGGCGGGCAGGAATGAGAGTCTGGGCAGAAATTTCTGCCAGATCCTTTGTTTGCTGCTGACGCACGTCTCTTAAATGAGCACCTATTTCCGCTAGGGTCTTAGAAGCCTGCTGCTCAAACTCAAGCGAACTCATACGGGGTACTCCTCTGGGTGGTATCTGATGCAATCTGCGATCGCAAACGGTAAACTTCATCTTGGGTCAGATGGCGATATTGTCCACAGGGCAACAATTTGCCTGCGGTATCTGTCAAACAGACGGGTCCAATTTTGACGCGATGCAGACTGAGGACTGGATGCCTCAGTTGTGATGCAACTCGACGAATCTGACGATTTCTCCCCTCTTGGAGGATAACCTCTAAACCTGTGTTGTCGCCAGTTCTCTGCCAAACGGTAATGGTTGCGGGTCGGGTTCGACGGCCCGCAAGCAGAACGCCTTGACGCCACTGCTCTATCGTCTGTTCAGTCGGATGTCCCTGAACCCAAACCTGATAGGTCTTTTCTACATGATAACGAGGATGGGTAAGGGCGCAGGTTAAGTCACCATCATTGGTGATCAGCAACGCACCCGTAGAGTCAGCATCCAGGCGGCCAACGGGGTGCAGCCCTTTTTCTGAATACTGTTGAGGCAGTAAGTCAAAAACCGTGGAACGGTGCTGGGGATCTTTACAAGTAGTAATGACACCAACCGGTTTATGTAGCAATAGATACAGACGTTGAGGGCGCTGTTGCTGATAGATTCGGCGACCGTTGACTTCAATAACATCCCGCCCTGGATCGGCCTTTTCCCCCAGCCTCGCAACTTGACCGTTGAGCTTAACTTGCCCTGCCTGAATCATAGATTCAGCTTGGCGACGAGAGGCAACTCCCCATTGAGATAGTATCTTTTGCAGGCGGGTTTCCATCGGTTTGGTTGCGGGAGATTGAGGCACAAAATAAAAATTGGAGCATGATTGTCGTTCCCCCGAACACTTCACTATTACAGCAAATGAAACGGCAAATTGCTTGCAATCCTACACATCTAGCGTAAATCATTCCCCTGATTGAACTACGTATAGCGTTATTTTTTAATGATTTGGTCGAATGCGCTGATGGCTACCCTGCCAAGGTGGCGAGGTACTCACAACAAATATTCAAGATAGAACGACTCTCAGGGGCGAACCTTATGCTCAAGGCTCATTCCCTGAAGTTGAAGCATGGGCTTCAAAGATTCGCCAGTTTGGCCGGTAGCCACCCATAGTAGGGCCCGTCCGCCGTCAAATACAGCGGTCTGCAGAGGTTCAGACTCTAGTTTGGTGGGAATTGCAATGGATTGAAATCGAATGCCACGACTGCCTAAGATAAATTGACCAATCCACTGGGCTCGCCGCATGTGGTAGTCCGAGGTGATCAGATAAACATCGTTGATCCCGTCTGCTTTGAACTGATCAACGAGAGTGGTGAAGTTCGTCAATGTATCCACGGCTTTGTAGTCGAGATGGACACGCTGCTCAGGAATACCGGCGTTCTGAAAAACCCATTCGGCATATTCGGGGTTACTCCCGCCTGAGACCCAGAGGGGTAAGCTGGGATGCTGCTGGGCAAACTTCGCAGCAAATCGCTCCCGCTGGGGTGCCCCCCCTAAGACCAAAATCGCCTGGGGATGAGTCACGGGCTGTTGTTGCCAGGATAGCCCCCCCAACAGAAGACTTAAACTGACTAGCCCTAACCTGAATTTGGTGGACCAAAGAGTCACGGAATTAGAGCCTTTGCGAAAAGGGTTTATCTAAATCGGTTGCAAACTGCAAGACTTGATGGACTCAGTACCAGGGCAAATCTTGAGCTGGATGATAATTCTAGCCTTAATGTATGCTGCTCAACCCTTGAAGGTTACGTTACTTTATTATCTCTCATGGATCTCTGAAAAGTCTTAATATCAGGGGTTTTCTTAAGATTGCCCGCCCCTATTTTTAAGGAATGCTAACGAGCCGTCTTGAGTCCCTTGCTACAGTGATGATTTTTGACCTCACAATCTGTACTGCCCCCCATGAGAACTGCCCCCCCATGAGAACTGCCC
>JBAUJD010000538.1:0-6945 GCA_049683515.1 Thermosynechococcaceae cyanobacterium
GGACTGGCGAACCGCTTGGATTAACTGCTCTAACTCTAGCGATCGCACCACCTGAAGCAATTGTCGGCCCAACACGATCTGCAACGGCAGCTCAATCTTGAGCAGATCACGGGCCTTCGCGTTGTGCCAGTGGAGCCGATCTTCGCTATCTACTTCTAGATAGCCAATGGGGGCTGACCGCAACGTCTTCTGCCAATCGTCAATCTGCTGCCTTAACTCTTGTTGGGTATTGCTGTGTTGAGATACTAAACGGCTTAATCGTCCCCAAGAAGATAACCGCGCAGGAACTCGCTCCTCTGAGAGAAGCTGGGTCATTTCTGCAACTTTGCGATTAAGCCTACGGCTGTAACCTGCCCACAGGAACAAGCCCATCCCCAAGCCACAGAGAAACCAAAATACAGCCATAACGGCAGAGCAGCTATTGTTTAGCCAAAGCGATAGCCAAACCCACGCACCGTGACGAGGTACTCAGGGCTACTGGGATCGACTTCAATTTTCTCGCGCAGCCAGCGAATATGCACATCGACGGTTTTGCTATCGCCGATAAAATCTGGCCCCCAAATCTTTTCTAGAATCTGCTCTCTGGGCCAGACCCGACGCGGATAGCTCATGAACAATTCCAGAATCCGAAATTCTTTCGGAGATAAGTTCACCTCTTTATTATTCACCGTGACTCGACATTCTTCGGTATAGAGGCAAATTTCACGACACTGTAACTTTGCGCCCTGATTTTGCTGATTACGGCGATTCCGACGCAGCAGGGCACGACAGCGAGCCACCAATTCCCGCATCCCAAAGGGTTTGGTGAGATAATCGTCTGCACCGACTTCAAGGCCGACGACGCGGTCGGCCTCAGTCCCTTTGGCACTGAGCATCAGTATGGGAACCGTAGACCCTTCTCGCCGCAAAAAACGGCAGAGATCAAGACCATTGATGCTGGGCAGCATCACGTCAAGAATAATCAGGTCAATTTCTGGACCTTCTGAACTGTGACCACTGCGTTTGAGCGACTGCAAAAATTCTAGGGCCGAGCGACCATCTGCTGCAGTGGAGACCCGGTAACCCTCTTTCTTAAGCGCCAAGGCAACGGTTTCACGGATATTGTCCTCATCTTCAACCAGCAAAATCTGATCAACGGTGGCTGATAATGAGCCAATCTGTTGTAAAGCAGAATCAGTGGAAAGCATAAAGTGCCTTTTATGTCAGTTTGTGAAGTACGAAATCTGCATCAATTCAATCCAGGCCGATCTTATCACTTCATATTGGAGGTCATAACAGTCATGCCAGAGCTTAACTCAAGCATAACCTGTGCTTAATTTTTACAGACAGCCATCCCTGCAAGCGAAAAGAGCTTCCGTGTCCCCCTCTCTCCGATTGAAAAGGAAAAATGACTATGCAAGGTACCCTGCGCAAAATGACAACGACCCTCAGCGACGTTGTGGAATATGCGTTGCCCATCGGCGAACAGTCACTACCCTTAAATTCACTTCTTAATCGGCCTCTAGAGCTTGAGTTCTTGGGGTCGATCTATTGTAAAAATTGCGATCGCAAAACCAAGAAAAGCTTTTCGCAAGGGTATTGCTATCCCTGCATGAAGAGTCTGGCGGCCTGCGATCTGTGCATATTGAAGCCTGAGCAGTGTCACTTTCACCAAGGCACCTGTCGAGAGCCGGACTGGGGCGAACGCAACTGTATGGTGGATCATGTCGTTTACCTTGCGAATACATCCGCCTTGAAGGTGGGCATCACCCGACAGTCGCAAATTCCGACACGCTGGATGGATCAAGGAGCCACTGAGGCACTGCCCATTTATCGCGTCAAGACGCGCCATCTCTCTGGCTTAGTGGAAGTTGAATTAGCCAAACAAATGTCTGACAAAACCAACTGGCGAGCGATGCTAAAGGGCGGCAACGATCCGATTGATTTGCAGGAGGCCGCTCGTCAGGTCAGACCCCAGATTGACGAGCAGATTCAATCACTCTGGAAGGACCACGGTGATGATGCGGTGCAGCCCCTAGATGCAGAGGTCACCACGATTCGTTACCCCGTCAACAAATATCCGACCAAAATCAAATCGTTTAATTTTGATAAAGCACCTCTGGTGAGCGGAACCCTGATGGGGATTAAGGGACAGTATTTAATCTTCGATACCGGTGTGATCAATATCCGTAAGTTTGCTGGCTATGAAATAGAAGCCCGTGCCTAATTACCTGGTTGACTGACAAAACCTGTACATGATTGCTGAAATTCCCTCACCCTAGCTCCAGGGAGCCACCGTATACACAAGTATTAGACAATGCCTGAAAGCATTTCACTGGCCCCCCTAGCCCCCCAATCCTGGGGGGAAAGCACCCCAACCTTTCGAACTCTCCCCCCAGAATTGGGGGGTTGGGGGGGCTAATGCAGAGTGGAGTGAATTGAAACAGACTTGTGTGTACACGGTAGTCCTAGGGAGAGGGAACAAGAACGAATTTGCTCTTCAGGGGGTGAGGGGTATAAACCGTTGTGCCATCCGTCGCTCGCTACGATGCTAGTTGCAAACTCTCTGTAAGTGCATCGGAGCAGGACAATGCACCTGCATCCATTTTTGAGTGGTGGGATGGGTAAATCCAAGATCGACTGCGTGGAGATGATAGCCACAGTCCCCTGGTACGGCCATCTCGCCTTCAAAGAATGAGTTTGGCGTGCCGCCAATGCCGTAGAAGGGATCGCCCAGCAACGGGAATCCGGCTGCTGCCAGGTGAATCCGAATTTGGTGGGGACGCCCGGTCAAGATCGAAACTTCCACTAGGGTAGTCTCGGCGGTGCGCTGCAGCACCCGAACGTCACTGCGAGAATACTTGCCGGTGGGGGTTGCACTATGGATATGCCCTAACAAGGGGTGGGGACTTTTGCCGATGGGCACTTCGATGGTGAACTGTTCGGGGCCATCCCTGGGGCCAATCAAGGCTCGGTAGACCTTTTGAACGGTGCGATCGCGGATTTGTCGGCTCAGCTCTGATTTTGCCACCGCCGACCGGGCCAGCAACACGACCCCGGAAGTCCCTCGCCCTAAACGATGCACTGGCACTGGCGTCTCGTCAGGATAGCGCTGGCGGAGCAGATGCAGCAGCGTATGGTCGAGGTAGCCACCCCCCGGTAGGATGGGCAGGCCAATGGGCTTTGCGATCGCAACTAAATCAACATCTTCATAGAGCACCTCAAACGAGAGGGGAGCCTCTGGTTCTTGCCAGGGCGGGCGGTGATAGGTCAGATGTTGTCCGGCATTGACGATGGTGTCTGCCGAGGCCGTGCAGCCCTCTAGCAAAATCTGACCGGCCTCGATGCGGTTTCGCCAGTCCTGTTCGCTAAAGCGCCGGTACCGCTGGGTGTAATAGTCCAGCACCGTTGTCCCGCTGGCCGCTGGAGAGATGTTGTCGTAGTAAACCCAGCCTTGGTTCATGGTGAGGATTGGGGGTGGGTGGGTTGCGATCGCCAAGTCCCATGAAATCCCGGTGGAATCACTTCAGGCAGCCCCAAAATACACACCGGCCCTGCATCAAGGTGCTCTGCCTCTAATATTTGCACGGTGCTCTGGTCGTGATTGCCGTCAAAGACCACCGTTAAAATCCAATCCTGACCTGGATTGTCGAGATTCGGCACATAGATCGGCTCCACTGGGTAACATCCCTGGGCAAAGATGGCGAGGGTTAACTGACCGCTCTCTGGCTCCAGTCGGGCAATGCTGTCAAAGTTTTCGGCAACCTTGGCATTGGGTTGAGACTGACTAGAGAGAAACAGCGCTTCATGCTGCTGGCCTACCTGCTGAGGATGTGTGATGGGGAACTCACATTCAAGATCAAGGAGTTGTTCATTGGCAATCACCTTGCCAGCGGTAGGATCCAGCCGCAGCCGCCATAGCAAGCCTACCGCTGGCGTTTGAGGGCATCCGGTGACCACCTCTTTGAGCCATTGATTCGTATCAAAGTTGGGGTAACGAACGTAATCGATCACCACTGAGCCATCAGTCTCTTGATAGCCGTTGCCTAGGTGCCACTGAAACCAAGGCTCAGTTTCAATACGGGAGACTTCCTGTAGTGTTGTCCGGTCTACGATAATAATTTGGGTGCCGCATTGAGGTCGCCACTGCAGCGCATCGCTAAAGCTTTGGGTGCCCAACAAAATCGGCATCAACGGCAAAACTACCGGCGGAATCAAAAAGATCAGATATGGGCCTGCCATCACAAAATCATGCACCAGCGACACCCGCGCTAGCGGAATCTTGCCCTGCTGCTGAACTAGGCCAGAGACATCGCTGCGATAGAGCTGAATATAGCTTTGGGGGCCATAGATAACACCAAAATTATATAAATCGCCCGTTTGTGGATCGCATTTTGGGTGAGCAGAGTAGGTCTGGCTAGGCTTGAGTACGCCCAAGCTCTCAATCCCTCGCGTCTCAAGGGTCTCTAAATCTAACCCGTAGGGATTGGCCCCTTCCCAGAGCGCCAGCAGTTTGTCGGGCAAAGCAAGCACAGAAGTATTGACTGCATTTTTGGGCTGACTGCCCCACCGCTTCCAAAAGGGACCGGGGGCAAGTTGACCATAGCCAGAATAGAGGTACTGATGGGCCTGTTCTTCGGCCTGAAATTCCGGGGTTTGCACATAGCGATAGAGGCCTGTGGCCCCCTGCTCTGTAAAGTGCACCGCCAGGATGCCCCCATCCCCGTCAAACCAATGATCGACGCGCTGTTCACCCCGCTCTAATCGTCCTGGACCGTTGCGATACAAAGTCCCACGCAGGGCGGTAGGGATCTGTCCTGAAAGAATGGGGAGTGGAGTGGGACCAAATTCAATGGCTGGTTGAGCAAGGGCGCGGGACCAGAGGGGGGGCTGGTGGCTCAAGGCGTCACGATGCTGTTCTTGGGACAGAGGTTGCATAGATGTTCTGAAATAAAGCAACGAGATGATCGCCGGCGACCAACGAAGAACCAGCTAGAGTGATTGCAAAAAGGTTTGCTCCCTGCTTGCAAATCTATTCCGAAACTCTCTAGGCGTTAAGCCTATGATCTTAATGAATGTTTTTCTGAAGGCGCTGTTATCTATGTATCCTACTTGCTGAGAAATTAGCTCAAACGTCTCATTGGTGGACTCTATCAGCTCACAAGCCCTCTGGATTCTAACCTTCTGGATGTATTGCTTAGGTGTGAGAGTCGTTGCTTTGAAAAACCGTCTTAAAAACGTTCTCTCGCTCAAAAAACATTGCGCGAGGAGCGAATGTACCGACAGTGCCTCGTCTAGGTGAGCCTGGATAAAATGCTGAACCTGAATAATCTCAGTATCTCCATGATCTAACTTGGGGATGAAACTCTGGTAATACCGCTGCTCACGTTGCCCTGTATCTACAATCATGTATTTCCCAAGTTGCCGCATGATTTTGGGATGCATAAATTGACCGACTAGCTCTAGCCCCAGATCGATCCAAGACATGAGTCCCCCCGCCGTAATAATGTCTCCGTCATTAATCAAAAGCTGATTGACTTCTAGGGTCGTATTAGGATACCGCTCCTTAAATTGCGAAACTAAGTCCCAGTGTGTTGTGGCTCGCCTGTGATCAAGTAAGCCAGTGGCCGCTAGAACAAAGGTTCCCGCACAGGCAGAACAGATGATGGCACCCTGCTTATGATGCTGACAGATCCAGGCTTTGAGTACCTGATCTGGTGATAGATACGTTTCCCCATCCATACGAGGCGGTACGATCAGTACCTGGAGCGCGGCTTCCTGCTCATTCAACGGTAATTCCCAGCGCTGAGTGTGTTGATCTGGGGCATAAACAATGGAGCTGAAACGTCGATTAGAGCCGTTTTGTTCGCAAATATAATTGGCGAGGCAAAACAGATCCTGTAGTCCCTGCACTGCTGAGAGCATCGCTCCTGGATACTGAATCAACCCGATTTGAATGGGTAAAGTTAGCATTTGTCAGTTTTGACCTAATAGATGTCAATTTTGACACTACTGTGCCTTTGGCTGAGCATCAACAATAAGGTTGGCAGCTACAAAAGTAACGCAAACAAGGACGATCATGTCGCAAACAGCACTCCTTCTGATTGATATCCAGAATGATTACTTTTCAGACGGTAGGTACCCATTGCAAAGAATGGAGGCAGCTAGCGCCCAGAGTGCAAAATTGCTGGCAGCTTTTCGAGAGCAGGGTTTAACCGTCATCCATGTCCGGCATGAATTCACTACGGATGATGCGCCGTTTTTCTCGCCAAATTCGAAGGGGGCAAATATTCATGCATCTGTCATCCCCCTTACTGAGGAGCCTGTGGTTCTGAAACACCACATCAATTGTTTTCGAGAGACGCCGTTAAAATCTCTTTTAGATCAAGCAGGCGTCAAGAACTTAGTAATTGTGGGGGCCATGAGCCATATGTGTATTGATGCTGCAGCAAGGGCCGCGAACGATTTTGGCTATGGTTGCTCGATTGCCCATGATGCCTGTGCCACTCTAGACTTAACCTTCAATGGAATCACCACATCGGCTACCGATGTCCACACGGCATCAATGGCAGCACTCAGTTTTGCCTATGCCAGCGTATTATCCACTGATGAACTTTTGCAGAAGTTGGAGGCGCAGCTCGCCCTCGTTTAGGGGGCGAGCATAATTGCAGCGGAGGAGGAATAGGGGCTTGATTGCGGTCGCATCGCTGCATCATCGTTTTTAAGTACAGCGTAAACAAATGCTTACCGATGCTAGTTTCGTTATCGGTGCGTGCCAAGCCAGCTCTTATCTATTGAATAATAGGCGAAGGGGCGGGTGTCCCTGAATTGGGAGCGGGGACTGGGATCTGAACGGGGGCGTTAGGAGGCGGCGGCGCAGGATCGAGTTCTCCATCCACAGGTTGATCAGGGATCGTCGGATCCTGTGGAGATTCGCTGGGTGAAGGTTCAGGCGTTGGAATCGGA
>JBAUJD010000539.1:0-2909 GCA_049683515.1 Thermosynechococcaceae cyanobacterium
GATTCCGAGACACTGTTCTCGCTCTAGGGGGTAGCCAACACCCCATGGAGATCTTCAAAGCCTTTAGAGGACGTGAACCGAGCACAGAAGCTCTCCTGCGCCATAGCGGACTGCAGGCGGCTTAGCCCTTCTCCAGTGGTCGAAGGTCTCGACAGAATGCAATGTGCAGGCCACAATATCGGGGACAAGACAATTTGCTTGAGTTCGGCTCTCTCGTCGTTCTCAAGCAAAGCGTATGTATGGAAGCCTATGTTTGGGCCTCCGTTGCCCTTCATTCCTTAAATCCATGCCCCAAGAACAGCTCCTTGACCGCGCCAAAATCGGCGACCTCGACGCGCTTCAGCAGGTTCTCAATCACGATCTCAAGTCACACTCTGTCCAGATTCATGACATTGATGTGCGCAGAGACTGCCTACAAATTAGTCTTGAGTCCACCGGCATTCCAAGTCAGACTGCGGTAGTGCCCCTTTTGCAAAAGGCAGTAGGTCGGCTCCAGATGAGCAATATCCATACCCTCGAAGTCTACGGTCATACCGTGGGTAATGAACTCCCCCACTGGATGCAGCAAATTGACCTGCAGCCTCTGACCGATGAATTGATTGTGCCAGATCAGATGACCGTGATTTCTGCTCTGCCGAGCGCTCAGGACGCTGTGGAGATCAGCAAGCCGGTCTCTGTTTTCCCCACTAAAAATCTATCTCAAAAGCCCACGATCGCCGTTGAGTATAGTCCTGTCATCGAACAACTTATTCAGGACTACACCGCCGGGAATCGAGACTTCCAGCGATCTAACTTCAGCGAAATGGAACTGCCAGGTATTAACTTGACCTTGGCCGATCTACAGGAGTCAGAGTTTATATGGGCAAACCTCAGTGAGGCAAGCCTGGGTCATGCTAATCTTACTAGCGCAAAGCTGCGCCATGCGAATCTGAGCAACGCTAACCTTCAGGGTACGAACCTACAAGGAGCAGACCTGCAGGGGGCAAACCTCAGTGGCGCTAATTTAAGCTGGGCAAAACTGCGAGGGGTCAACTTTACTGGCGCTGACCTCACCGATGCGAACCTACTCAACGCCAACCTAGAGCGAGTCACCATGCCCGATGGCACCTATCTAGACTAGATCAGCGTCAGTTGTTGACTGGATCGCCAAGGGTAAAAAGGCTTGGTTTTCTTCAAGCATCAGCTCTTGGTAGGGATCGTCGTCAATAATTTCGCGGCGGATCCAGTCTTGAAGCGATTGGTGAATAGTGGTTCGCAGTTGAGCAAAAGCGCTGGCAACGCGAACAGATTGAGAAGAAGAAATCATAGATGCACCTGAGTCAAACCCCAAAGTAAGGGCGCTCCAGATCTCTTCATGCACCGTTGCAGGCTTTAAAAGAGAGTACTGGTGACGATGCTGTGGTCTTTTGCGATCGCTTGAGCGAACGGACTTAGGTTAGAAGAAGTCTTAACCATCGTCATCAAAAGAACGGTTAGCACCGCTGCATGGCTAAAGATTAATGTTGGCTTAGTCGTAACTCCATGCATTAATCTACCCTCACTTATTTATTGTGCCCCTTCAGTATCAGAGTTCGACACGAGAGATACAGTGACTTTGAGGCGCTATCACGGTGATGTTGATCACCCGATTGATTTGCTAAGATTTAAGAGACGATGCATTCCTAGGGATGGTTCAATATTATGCGACTCAAGTCGTGGGAGTCCCCTCGCCGAGGGCGACAGCGCAATCTAAAGTCTCGAAAGGCTACGGCTCGACTGAGACAGCTCAAAAAGCAGCGGCAAAAATTACGGCAACGTCTTCAAGCAAAGACAACCCGGACCCCAGGTAATTCTCCTGGGGTTTTTGTTTATAGTTTCTAGGGGGAGGTGTCACGGCTTAAGAGAATGATGACGACAGACTCAATTGAGCTGTGCTCGAAATCGATAGGTGCTAATACCCAACAGCAATGTTGCGAAAATAAACAGGGCGGCAACCTCCGGCAGCAGGACACTCAAGCCAACGCCCTTGAGAATGAGACTGCGAGCAATGGTGACGTAGTGGCGTAGCGGATCAAAGAAGGAGAGCGCCCGAAAAAAGGCAGGCATACTTTCGATGGGTGCGATCGCACCTGAAAGCTGAATCAGCGGCACATTAAAAAAGAACGAGGTCAAAATCACCTGCTGCTGATTGCGAGAGATAGTCGCCAGCAAAATACCGATGCCGATACAGACAAACACATAGATGGCCGACAGGGCTAAAAACAACAGGTAATTCCCGCGAAAGGGGAGGTGAAACACTAGACGTGCGATCGCCGAGGCCAGGAGCACATCTCCCATCAGCAGCACAAAGAGGGGCGCAATTTTAGCGGCAAGGATCTCCCAGCCTGCTGCTGGCGTCATCAACAGTTGCTCTAAGGTGCCGACATCTTTTTCGCGAATCACGGTAGAGGAGGACACCAGCGATCCGGTGAGGGTCAGCACCACACCCATGACACCAGGGACAAAAAACCAACTGCTCAGCAAGCCAGGATTATATAAAAAGCGGACTGCTGCCTCTACAGGGACAGTCTGTGCTGATCCTAAATCTCGACTGTAGCGGTTGACGAGCTGCTGAATATAGCCACTGGCAATCCCGGCAGTGTTGGCATCCACAGCATCAATGAGTACCTGCACATCTACCGATTTACCTGCATTGATCTGCTGTTCAAAGTCCGATGGAACTACTAAGCCCGTTGAAATTTGACCGGTGCGGACCTGCTGACCTAGATCGGATACCCGCTGCTGGTAGGACTTGATTTCAAAGACATCGTTGGCGGTCAGTGTGGCGACAAACTCTCGGCTCTGGGGGCTGTTGCTGTAGTCCACGACCCCTAAGCTGAGTTTGGTTACATCGGGGTTGAGGGCGAGACCGAAGACCAGGAGCTGTACGG
>JBAUJD010000540.1:0-4707 GCA_049683515.1 Thermosynechococcaceae cyanobacterium
CAATCAGATAGAGCTGAAGGTAAATCGAAAAGCGAATTAAACGAACGCTACTGATTAAAGTTAGAAACAATAAGGGAACACATAAACCATGCGCAAAGGTAGTGACATCATTGGTCGGCCCGTCTTCACCTACGACACCGGCAAGAGACTTGATAGCCGAATTGAAGACCTCATTTTTGATCAAAACAGCAACCAGCTCTTAGGTTTTTTAGTAGACGAGAAAGGGTGGTTCCGAGATGCTCAGGTTTTGCCCTTAGAAAACATCCACGCCATTGGCCCTGACGCAGTGATCGTGTCTTCATCTACTGCCATTCTCAATGCGAAAGAATCGACACCGATGCAAACCGTTCTCAAGCATGCATTAGTGCTCAAGGGTAGCCGCATCATGACCACTGACGGTCGAAGTTTGGGCACAATGGTAGATCTTTATTTTGATGAGCAGACCGGTGCTATTGAAGGCTATGAAGCTTCTGGTGGTCTCTTTGCTGATGCTTATTCGGGGCGCTCCTTTATCCCCGCTCCGCGAACCTTAAATATTGGTCAAGATGCCGCCTTTGTACCACCAGAAACGGCTGAGATGATGGCCGAACAGGTTGGCGGCATTAAAGCAGCCGTTCAAACCGCCAATCAAAAAATTCAAGATGCTGCTCAAGCGACGGGTGCCCAAATGCAGGTCGCTAGCGCTAATGCCCAGGCTAATCTCCAGGCTGCAGGCGAGAAGGCCAGCGAAACCTGGGGGCAGGCACAACGCAATGCGGATACGTCAATTGCGAATGCCGTGGTAAGCCCCGAACAACAGCGCCTGTTTGTGGTCGGACGTGTGGCAGAGACAACCGTCAGTCTGCCGGACGGTCAGCCTTTGGTACTGCAGGGAGAAACCGTCACTCCGAAGCAGGCAGAGGTGGCGGCTGGGCAAAATCTATTGGCTCAGCTCTACCGGGCAACGGGCGGCAACATTCAGCAGCGGGCCAGCGAAAAAATGCAGGCTGCAGTGGAGCAAACAGGCCAGCAATTCAAAGATGCAACAGACCAGTCGCGGGAGCAGCTTCAGGCGCTTCAGCGTCAGACCGCTACAGGCGTCACCAACGCGGTGGTGAGTCCAGAAGAGCAGCGCCAGTTTATCGTTGGCAAGACTGCTCAAGAGACTGTGACGGCTCCCACTGGTCAACCATTGATCACTGAAGGCATGATCGTTACCGAAGCAGTTGTAGAGGCGGCAGCCCGAATTGACTGTCTTGATCTACTTTATGCCGCGACCGGCGGTAGCGTTAGACAACGCGCCGTTGAGCAAACGCGGGCCAGAGCTGAGCAGACCGGCCAACAGATTCAGGCCACTGCTAACCAGTCGAAGCAAAGACTACAGGCTGCGGGTCAACAGGCTAAAGACGCTGTTTCAACCCAGGCTCAAGCACTTAGTGAACGGACTCAGCGCGCCGTTTCTGGTCAGGCTGTTGAGGAAGCGAAAGGGAGACGAGTCCAAGCGATGGTGCGAACAAGCGATGGGTTTATCGTGGCGGCACCGGGACAAATTGTCACCGAGCGCGTCATTGCTCAAGCGAAAGAGCAGCGGCAAGAACATGAATTATTGAAGGCCGTCGGTCTGACTCCCCAAGAAGCGGCTCAGGCTCAGGCTGGTTCAGTTCTAACATCGACAGGAGATCGCCTCCAGTCCACCGCTCAATCGACTGGAGAACAGTTTCGTCATGGGTCTGAACAACTGCAGGTGGGTGCCCAAAATCTTTGGGAAGAGGTTAAAGATGCGGCGGAGAATTTGCGCGATCGCAGCACCCAAGCCATCGAAGCCAAGCGCATCAAACGAGCATTAGGTCGCCCCGTTACCCGCGTCATTTTAGATCGGCAAGACAACGTGATTTTGAACACTGGCGATCTGATTACCAACCACGCCATTGACCGAGCGCGGCAGGCCAATATTCTTGACCTTCTATTAGATTCGGTCTACGCAGGCGATCCGCAAATTTCGCGGGACGATCTGCGGGCCGACAAAGCGGGAGAAGAATCTCTAAAACTTGCGCATCCATAGTAGGTCTCTTTTGCGAGGATCAGATCTTTGAACCTGAAGGTTGAAACCTTGAATCTTTCAGGTTGATGGGGCGTCGCCACAGACCTGCCGCTTAGCAACTAAAAATCAATCGAACGATAGAGCTGTGAGTCAAAAACATCTTACTCATGGCTCTTTGCGTAAGGAGATCGCAGCGGTTAATGTAGAAGCTCCATGCAAAAGCCACCATAGATACCGTGATTTTCTCTCACTCGTTTAAGCTTTATCAGACTCTTTTAGCTGCAGCTATTGCCGTTACTGCCGGAGATACAGCAGCCGTCCGCGCCAATTCCAGTGTGGAGGCGTCCGACCAGTATGCCGTCTCTACACCAATGGCGAAAAGCGTAGTTCAGCTCTACGGGCAGGTTCCCAAAGCCAATCAGTCTCAACAAGGATATTTCGTCTTTCAGCAGGATGGTGACCAAGTGGTCGGTGCCTACTATCAGCCCCGCTCAGAATTTGATTGCTTCGTCGGTAATATCAACAACAACGTTTTAGACGTTGATATCCTGTCGGCCTTTGAAGAAGAAAGAATGACGGAGCAAATATCGCTATCAACTCTGCATAGCCTAGATTCTCCTAGCGCTGATGATGAGCAGATACTCAATGTTTGTCGCCAACAGGCTATAGAACTTCAGTCTCGGGGCAATAGCTAGGACTAAGTACCCCTGCTTTTCACTAACATTCACGTTTGACCGCCAGCAGGAGTAATACTTCTTGGTTAATACCTATATTGCTTTTCTCCTAGTGATTGGCCTGTTGGTCTTAGCTGTCACCTTAGGCTCGGGATGGATCAAACGGCTACCGCTCTCCTACGCTTTAATTTACCTAATTGTGGGCGTTGTTCTTGGCTCTTAAGGGCATCAGCACCTCACCTTTAATGAGATGCTATCAGCGCGATATTGAAGTTCAATCCCCTAAGATGCCCTAAAGAACTCGGATTAGGTTTAGCGTTAGGAGCGCCGCTATGACAGACAACCCACCTCAATCAGACAATCAGACTTTGGAGCCGTACAAAGCTATTTCTCAAGCCACCCGCAACCGGATTTTTACGGCCCCATTACCGAATCCGATTGCTAAAAATGTTGAAGCTATTGCGATATTGCAAAACCGCGAAGTTCAAAACCTGCCCTGGCATCAACGGCTATTAGAGAAGGTGGCTCACTTTTTTGACAAGCCTTTGTTTCTTTACTGTCTTTTGATGGGGCTGACCTTTTGGATTCTAGGCGGTTTCCTCTCAAAAACAGGTGTCTTACCCTTTAGCTGGCCGATGTTTAGCTGGTCAGGGCAGGGGCTAGATGCCGCATCGTTATTAATTTCAACAGGTGTTTTGGTGCGCCAGTCTCGTCAAGAAAGCCTTGCCGAACAGCGATCTCAACTGACGCTGCAGCTCAACCTATTGTCAGAACAAAAGATTGCTAAAATCATCAGGCTACTAGAAGATCTGCGGACTGATCTGCCGGATGTGCCGAATCATCACGACCCCGAAGCCCAGATTATGCAAGAGGCTGCTGATCCGATTCAGGTGATAGACGCTTTGCAAGAGAACCTAGAGCGTGAGCTACTCTCTAACCCGCCGTCTAAAGTGCCGAATCACAAAGCTGTGCGCGTGCCAAATCAGTCGTGCGCGTTAGATTCTTAGTATTCCCACCTTGAAACGAAACGGTAGACAACAAGTGAACCATACTTAGGACTCCTTAACCTTAAAGTCTTCAGCCGTTTTGAGCAGAATTTGAGGATTGGCCTGCTCTGTGGACACCACATTGATATTGCCAGTGGCTTCCACAATGACCTCTGGGTTAATCAGCAGGTTGCGTCCGGTGGTCACAGTCTTTGCATGGCTATCCCAGATCTCAGAGAGCTTGTCCCGAATTTTCTGGAACTCGGCCATATCTTCAAAGTTGACCAGGGTGAAAGTCCGGTTGACGCCATAGGTTTCTACTTCAATGGCATAAACATCGAACTTAATTTGAGGGCTTTGAGGGAACTTCACCAGCTTGCCAGAGAACGTTTTGGGTTGATTATGGAGCGATGCGATCGCATCCAATACTTCCACCGGCTGCTTAGCATCAGGATCAAGCTGCAGGTGAGTTGGCTGTTGAGGCAACTGCTGAATCTTGTAGGCAAGGCGAATAATATCACCCCGATATAGATCTTTGGTCAGCTCAGGCGTCTGCACATAGATAGGCAACACCCCATCTTTATATTCCATCACCAGAATTTTGCCCTCTGCCCCGATAGCGTGAACCTTACCCACGAAACTAGACTGAGACTGCAGCTCCTTGGGTAGCTTGGCCGAATGCTCATAACTAGGGTAATCATCAAGACCGGCCCAATGCTCTAACACCTGCACAGATTTTAAAGAGATGTGCGGCTGCGGACTTGGGTTTTGGGTCAAACTTCCCTGAACACAGACACGATCATGGCGATTCATCTGACTTAACACGTTCCGAGCTTGGTCATCACGGGCCAACAGCGAAAACTCACGGTGCTTAAAGAAGCTCTCAGGATCTCGCACCGACAGCACAAACAAATTGACATCTGCTGCTGCCCCGTGAATGCTGCCCACCAATCCGGTGCCCTCTAATTCGCCCGTTAGCTTTGCTGCTTCTAGCCCCTGATAGGCTTCGGGGTGATAGGTACAGGTC
>JBAUJD010000541.1:0-6873 GCA_049683515.1 Thermosynechococcaceae cyanobacterium
TCTACAGCAAAATTGGTCTGACGCGGTTCTTCTCTGTTCGTCCTGCCATCACAACAGATTTTGAAGAAGATGTGACCTTTCTGTTGCCAGCAACTTTAGACATTGCGCCCATCCGAATCAACAACGATATTTCACTTGCGCCCTATGTCGGTGGTGGCGCGGCGATCACAACGGACGGAGACTTTGGTCCTCTGCTTGTCGGCGGCGTTGACTTGCCCATTACGTCTAAGCTGACAGCCACCGCTGGTGTCAACTTTGGCATTCTAGACCCCGTTGATCTCGGTATATTCGTAGGAATTGGCTACAACTTTTCTGGTTTTTAATACTTCGCACGTCTAAATCAATTTTAGAGTCCGAACAAAACCCTGATGGGATTGAAGGGCCGCTTTGTTTAGGGTCAGACCCTGATGCGATCGCAAGTCAGTGGCAACAGAGCTTAGAGCGTGAACTCGGCAAAGCAGAATCTCTCTACTCCGAAGAAGCAGCGATCGCTTTATCGTTTTGTTCTCTGTGCCATCTCCGAAAGTTAGAAAAAAGGAAACAGAAAGCAGGCAAATCTCTAACTTTTGTTAGAGGGATAAACCAATGAGAGTGCATAGGGTGAAGAAGAAAAAGTAACAAAGGACTATTATTATGTATAGAATTCGCAACTTTTTTAAGCGCCTCCGATTGAGTCAAGTTCTACTAACGTTGATTGCATCCTCCCTACTGGTTGTAAGCACGGCCTGCAGTCAGTCTCCCTCTGCTGTTACTGATACACCCAGAACGGTTGACAAGAGTGCTGCCCTTAGTCGAGATGCTTCAGATGTCGCAAAGCGCCAACTAATTGAAAAGGCTCAACGACTGCAGCCGACCAATCCTATTGATGCACTAGGTGAGAAGGCTGAAGATTTATCTGATGACGTGAGTCGGTCTGCCAGAGACCTAAAAAAGCAGACCCAACGAACGCTAGAAGATGCCTCTGATGCCGCACAAGATAAAGCTAGCGATGTCCTTAAAAAGGCGACATAGTGAGCTATTTTGAAATCTGATTGACTGGCCTCACAAGTGGGGCCAGTCAATCATCATGATCATCAATTAGGCACTGCCCACCTAAGGTATGACTGCTATAGTGCTCTCCGATAGGTTTCAGAACCATGAACTGTATGTATTGCGACAGTGAGCGCATCGTCAAGAATGGCAAAGATCAGGCCGCTGGACAAAAAACTCAGACTTCCTGAACATTCAGCGCATTCTTACGGGTATTGCGGGACTGAGAATCTTGAAGAATGGCAGAACTAGGGACACCTATCATCTGCATCAAGGTCGCCATATCAACGGATTCAGCGGCCCCAGAACTCGCCCAATCGATGCGGCCCCCAGATAAAATGACCCAAGGGGCATGGCCGTCTTGATAGAGCTTTGCGCCATAGAGGATGCGATCGCCTGCCTCTGATATTTCAACCCAGGGACGGGGGGCCCGTTTTGAGCGTGTACAGCCTCCTAAGATCACAATTGCTTCAGCATCCGGGATAGAGAGCGTCGGTAGGTACTGTTGTTCGAGGGGCCGGACCAGGCCGCGAGCGACAAAAGTATTGGAACTCACAAGCAGTACAAAGAGGGCAAGACCCACAGCAACTGCTGCGAATCGAGGCTTTCGCCAGAAGCAGAATATGGCAATGCTCAGTAATACACAGGTCAATCCAATGGGGTAGATAAAAAGAGGCAGCAGCTTAGACAGCAGTAAAAACATGAATAGAGAGAGCTAGATCTATGGAGAGAACATACGAATTAAGTCCAGAATTAAGGGACTCAATAGGCTGCCCCAAGATATAAGCTACACCCAGGCTAGGGCAACCTCGTTGAGTGCACCTCTTTCTGTACTGCTACTGGATACGCCCCTCGAATATGTATCGTTGTTTGCCCAAACGTAAAATATGATCAAGAAAATCGGCATCTATCGAAAAGCCTTTCCGAAAGCATCGGAGACCTTTATTCAAGAGCAGGCGGTGAATCTTCGGCGATATGAACCGATTTTTCTGTTGTGTCGTCTCCTTGAACCGATTGCTTTTGATAGCATTACCATCGGCAGCAAAACATCTAGCAAACTACGGCAGTTGCTCTATCTGATCAGCCGCTCTCCTCGATTCTTTCTTGAGCATCCCTCTATCCAAGGCCTCTCCTTAATTCATGCCCATTTTGGTCCAGAAGGGGTCTATGCCATGCCCATTGCGGCGGCACTCAATATCCCGTTCTGTGTCACGTTTCATGGCTATGACATTACGATTAACCGGCAGAACCTTTTGTTCAGTCGCCCCCTTTACTATCAGCTTATTTGGCATGAGGCTAAACTGAAGCAGCAGGCAACCGCGTTTATCGCCGTCTCAAAATTTATCCAAGCCAAGCTCATCGAAGCCGGATATCCGCCAGAGAAAATCATTCAGCACTATATCGGCGTAGATACCCACAAGTTTTCGCCCATCAATTCTGCGCCTAGCCAGCGCTACATTCTCTGTGTAGGCAGACATGCTCATAAAAAGGGCATCGATATTTTATTTCGAGCCTTTGCTAAGATTGCGGACCAGCATCCAGGGGTTTCTCTATTGCAGGTGGGCCAAGGAGCGCTCACAAAAATGCTCAACAAACTCATTCAAGATTTAGATCTAGCTGACCGGATCCGGTTGCTGGGTCAGCAGCCCCACAGCGAAGTGCTAAAGCTCATGCAGCAGGCTGAAATATTTGCGCTCCCCAGTCATCAAGCTGCCGATGGCGATTGCGAAGCGCTGGGCATTGTTTTTAATGAAGCCTCGGCCTGCGGTGTTCCAGTTATTTCAACTCAACATGGCGGCATCCCAGAAGCGGTCATGGAGGGTGAAACAGGCTTTCTGGTCCCTGAAAAGGACGTTGAAGCATTGGCCGCTAGGCTAGATCAGCTTCTCAGTCATCGAGATTTAGGCAGAAAAATGGGAGCGCAGGGGCGAGCGTTTGTATGTGATGCCTTTGATATTGAGAAACAAACCCGCCAGCTAGAGGCGATTTACGATGCCATGATTACGCCTGTTTCTTTGCCTCAATGAGAAGGAGCTTGAAAATGCTGAGCGGTGCTTTTGCAATGCTATTACTTGCGGTTATTTCGAGTCCCTTGCTGGGTCGTTCTCAGAAATCAACTGAGTACCATGAGCGGCTGGAGGAGTCGTTAGCGACACCGAAGGCGACGCAGCCGAGGGCTAGTGTGCAACCGTTGCGATCGCTGGCCCAACGTCGAGGCATTACGATCGGAACAGCAGTACAGATGCAGCCGTTTTATGCTGATGCTCAATACCGAGAAGTCTTAGCCCGTGAATTTAGTGTGCTCACCCCAGAGAATGCATTGAAGTTTGGGCAGATTAGTGTGGGACGCGATCGCTATTCCTTCAAAGACGCCGACGCCTTGGTAGCCTTTGCCGAAGCCCACCAGATGCAGGTGCATGGTCATACCCTGGTGTGGTATCGCAACCTCCCAGACTGGCTCACTCAGGGGAACTGGAGCCGAGCCGAATTAATCGCTATCCTGCGACAGCACATTGAAACTGTTGTGGGCCGATATCGAGGCCGCATCGCGGTCTGGGATGTCGTCAACGAAGCCCTAGAAAAAGATGGCTCTCTTCGGGACTCTATTTGGTTGCGGGGCATTGGACCGGAATATATTGCAATGGCATTTCGCTGGGCACACCAGGCTGATCCCCAAGCGCTTCTTCTTTACAACGATTACCGGACTGAAGAACTCAATCGCAAATCGGATGCAATGTATCAGCTCGTCAACAGGCTCCGCCAGCAGGGCGTCCCGATTCATGGGGTGGGGTGGCAAATGCATACAGGAATTGATGATCCACCCGATGCCGCGCAGATCGCAGCAAATATGAAGCGCCTCAATGCCTTGGGGCTAGACGTGCAGATCACTGAAATGGATGTCGGCATCCATGACGCGCAAGGAACACGGACTGAAAAACTAGAGCGTCAAGCTGCGGTATACCGTGACATGATGTCGGTCTGCCTCGACGCACAACGCTGCACTAGCTTTATTACTTGGGGTTTAGCCGATCATCATTCTTGGATCCCGGGCTTTTTCGGATACCCCGATTCACCTCTGCTGCTTAACCGCCTCTATCAACCCAAACCCGCCTACACCGCGCTATCAGATCTGTTGAGCGAGTCAGCAGAATGACCCTCTCTAGGGTGAGCGTTGTTACTCATGGGTTGCAAACGTTCAGGCATTTAATATTGGTCCGCCGTTGATGAGGATGCGATCGCAACGCTCCCCCCGCCATCACCGAATCCCTGTGCCATAGGCAATCACCTCAATGGAGAGAATACCTGAATTTCCGGCTTGAGAGCTAATGGTCGCTGTTTCTAAACGAACATTGATCACTTTTTTTGCGCCCCATCGAATCGCATCTTCTTTCATTCGCAAGAGTGCTTCCCGACGCCCCCGATCTAACAAACTTTCGTAGGCAACAATTTGACCGCCGACAATCTTGCTAAGACTGGCTAAAAAGGCTTTGAAGTAGTCAGATGAAATCACCACACTGCCCACAAAAAGTTGTGCACCTTCAGCCTCAGGCAAAGGCTGCTTCGCACCGATGCTGTAAACCGGCACGCTCAGCGTGCGACGCTCCCGCTCTTTGATGCTGGCGTAGTGTTTCTGTTCAGCCGCATTACCCGCCAGATAGCCCAGCGCCAACAAGCCCATAAAAACAAACAGTTGCAGCATTTTTAGTCCACCCTGACGGCAGTGCCGTAGGCAAAAAGTTCGGCTGCGCCTTGGGCTACAGAAGAAGTAGAATAACGGACGTTTACCACTGCATTCGCCCCCATTTGTGCGGCTTGCTGAACCATGCGATCGGTCGCTTCTTGGCGGGCTTCTTGCAGCAGTTCGGTGTAGCCGCGTAATTCGCCGCCCACAAGATTTTTGAATCCGGCAGCGATATCGCGGCCAATGTGTTTGGCGCGAATGGTGCTGCCTTGAACAAGCCCAAAATGCTTGGTGATGCTTTGACCGGGCACCCCTTCAAGAGTGGTGAGAATGATGGCACCGCGCGGAGCCGGATAGCGTTGCTGAGTCATAAAATAGTCTCTAACAGTAATCTGAAGGCTGAACTCTATATGGGGCAGATGCCTGGATAGAGTTTGACTAGGCATCTACGGATACTTAGAAGTCCCCATTTCATAATGCCCCCGATCAGCGTTCTAAGAACGTGACGTCATATCAAAAGCACCTTAATGTGAAAGCATGTCACGTTTATTCAGTTGCTAGCAGGCCATGAAACAACGGCGAACGCACTGTCCTGGACGTGGATGCTGCTGGCTCAAAACCCAGAGGCTGAAGCAAAGCTGCAGGCGGAGTTAGAAGAAGTTTTAGAGGGGCGATCGCCGACGATTGAAGACCTACCTAATCTGCCCTACGCGAATGCTGTGATCAAAGAGTCGATGAGACTGTATCCGCCGGTTTCTCTAATTGGCAGAGAAGCGGTAGAAGATGTTGAGATTGGTGACTACCGGATGCCAAAGGGTTGCGTAGTGATGCTCTCGCAGTGGGTCATGCACCACAAAGAGATGTATTTTGATCAGGCCGAAGTCTTTAAGCCTGAGCGCTGGCTTGCTGACGAGCCGCTTGAGAAGCAGCTTCCTCGGGGCGTCTATTTTCCGTTTGGAGATGGGCCTCGCATTTGTATCGGTCAGGGCTTTGCCATGATGGAGGCGGTGCTCGTTTTATGTGCGATCGCCCAACGATACAAGCTAGAGCTGGTGCCTGAGCATGAGATCGTACCGCAGCCTTCTATAACCCTGCGGCCTGAGACAGGTATTCAGATCACCTTAATTGCCCGGTAGTGACGTTGAAAAAGGCAGCAGCGCAATAAACATCATGAAAAGTAGGCTAAGCCAAATATGAATATCATCCGACTTGCGGATGTAGTGCGCTTCTAGCTGATGACCGATCCAAAACAATCCCAGAATCATAAAGCTGAGCGCAATAAAGCTGAGCGCATAGGAAAAGAACTGAGGCCATAGAGCGATCAGTTGATCAACGAACACCGCCTCTGATGCTGACTGAGGTACCTTAAGATCGAGGACTAAGAGTGTTAAGACGATAGCGAGAATACCGTCTATCAGAGTATTGAGGCGATCATTACCGACGGTGTTATCTGACATTGCGGGTGCATGAATAGATATGCAGCATACTTGAGTCGTCAAAAGAAGGTCCGACGTGCTGATTTCAAAGGGGATAGACCCGGTTCAGTCTACTTTTGGACTCGCTCTAATTCTTCCCGCAGCACTTTTCTTAAAGTTGCCTCTAGCGGTTCGCGTTGTTGTTGAACATGCTGACACAGCGCTTCGTTGATCAAGCTCTGATAGTTGCCTCCTCCTGCCGCATGAACCTGCTCTCGGAACCAAGCTAAAACCTCATCATCTAACCGAATCGTAATGCGAGTTTTCCCTTTAGGTAACGGATCAATTGCGCCTCGCGTCCCTTTACTGAAATCGCACTCTGCGTCCATTGTCTATTCCTCTTCATATTGCTTTCGTTCTAATCGCGTTGCTCTGCGAGCCGAAATTAGTCGAATTTCGCTATCACGCAACGTATACACCACCACTAGAAGCCGACCAAAAGCATCAATACCAATGATAATGAACCACTCCTCGTTAAATCGCTCATCACTGACGCTCAAGGCTAGGTCGTCGGCAAATACTGACACAGCATCGGCAAAATCAATGCCGTGTTTTTTAAAATTAGAAGCAGCTTTATTGTTGTCCCATTCAATACCTTCGCCAAATCATGAGGAATTTTCAACACTGTTTCTAGGGTGTACAGCGCCTAGATTGGCAGCCTTTCTCAAGACCTGTGCCCAAGAAATA
>JBAUJD010000542.1:0-13736 GCA_049683515.1 Thermosynechococcaceae cyanobacterium
CAGCAAAGCCAAGAGCGCCGCCCAAACCGCAGCTTTAACCGCCTACGTCTTCTACATTGTCGGAACCTACCTCGTTAAATACCTCTCCCGTACCCGTGAATACTTTGCCGATCACTTTGCCGCCGAAACAACGGGCAACCCCAACGCCCTATCGAGAGCATTGGTCAAAATCGCCTACGGTATTGTCGAAGAAGGTCAGCGCTCTAAAGAACCGAGCCGACTGCTAGAGGGAACCCGCGCCCTCGGAATCTATGATGCCAAAGCCGCCACCTCTTCAGGAACCGCTTACCGAGTCTCTTCTTCTCCTGAGAAAGTGGGTCGGGTTTTCCTATGGGATCTATTTAACCCCTGGGGCTGGTGGATGGAACTGCAGTCTACTCACCCGCTAACGGGTAAGCGAGTCCGGGCCTTGAGCACCTACGCAGAACAATTGGGCCTAGAAATGGAATTCGACATGGGTCGAGTGGTCAATGAAGGCAACCAGCTCAGCAAAGGCAAACTTTACGGCAGCTTTGCCTTAGATCTCGTCCTCTACTGCGCTGAAATTTTAGGCATTGCCATCGGTCTATTGCTTGGCGGACTGCTGTATATCGGCAGCCAGAACCCCATGAACTTTGTTTCCTTTGGTCTAGTGGGCTTAGGTGTTGGGATACTTTGCAAGACCTTTGTCATGTATCCCAGCTTTAAAAACGCACCCGACAATGATGTATTGACGCTGATGTCAAACCCTTACGCCAGCCCGCTGCGAGGACAGCCCGTTCAGCTTCAAGGCAAGCTGATTGGTCGCGGTGATGCCGGTTATGCCTTTGGCTCTGACCTCAAGCTCCAGGACAAAAGTGGGATGCTCTTTCTTCGGTATGCCTCTCGGTTTGGCCCCTTAGGCAACTTCTTCTTTGGGGCCTCGCAGGTCAAAGATCTAATTGGCGCACAGGTGGGCACCACCGGCTGGTTCCGGCGCAGCATTGCCCCTTGGATGGATCTCGTCAAGTTTGAGACCGGCGAAGGCCGCGTGGTGAACAGCTACCATCGCTTCTGGTCCTTTATCTGGGGTGGACTTGCGATCGCCATTGGCACAGTGTTGCTCCTGCTGGCGTAGTCTACCGGCTAGAGACGCTTCAGATTATCGACTTGCTTCGTGAACTGGTCGGTAAAGATGCTCATGAGCGTTCGCTTCCGTACTTTAATATTCACATTTACAGACATCCCCGACTGCAGCGGTAGGTTGAGATCGTTCTTCGTGAGCTTTTGTGACTTCAGATCAATCATGGCCGGAAAGCTATAAAACGGTCGCACTTCCGTTGGTGGCAAAGCGTCAGAGCCAATCGAGGCCAGAGTGCCCTTCACATCACCAAACTCACTAAAGGGGAATGAATCGATGCGAACATCAACCTCTAAGTCTCCTTCCCGATCAAAGTTCTTTTTCACAAAACCAATGTCTTGATTGGTGATGTAGACCTTGGCCTGTAGGTTATCGGCGGGCACAATCTTCAGCACCGGCTCACTTGCTTGCACCACAAAACCGGGCGAATTCGGTTTTAGGTCAAATACCACTCCATCGACGGGCGCTCTCAACTCTTGATATTTCATGGTTAAACGCGCCTGGTTAAGGCGATTCTCAATTTCGGCAATTTGGCGTTTATTATCGGCTACTTGTTTATCGTCAGCGATCGCTTCCTTGCTCAATTGGCTATCAATAGCGGCAATATTTTGCTGGTTGGCAGCGATGCGGTCCTGAAGCGTGCGCGTATCCGTGGCGCTCTGATTGGTGCCCTCCGCTTGGGTTTGGGAAATGCGCTTGAGAATTTGACTCTGTTCCTTTTTGAGGCGTCCGTCCTCTTTCTGCAGCCGCGCCACCTCAGCAATACCGGTCTGCACCTGATCTTGCTGACGCTGGTACTGAATCTTTGCGATCGCACCATCTTCAAACACTGATTTAATATCGGCAGCAATACTCTGATCGAGTTTCAGAGTTTCCTTGCGGCTCTCAAGCTGAATTCGATTTTGCTCAAGTTCAATATTTTTGGCTGCCAGCTCCTCGTTGAGTCCGGCCAGACGCGCACTGAGACTGTCCTGAGTTGATGATCGTTGGGTTTGCCCCGACTGCAACCGGGCGCGCTCCTCCGCTGAGAAACCGCCGCCCCCGCCATTAATTTGGGCACGCAGGAGGCGATTGTCTGCCACTAAAGCCTGACGGTCCTGGGTTTTAGACCGTCGTGAAGAGACATTGCCAACCGCATCGCCGCCCAGTGTTGGATTGGCGTAGAGTTCATTTTGCCTGAGTAGGTTAGACCGAATTCGACGGAGCGAGGCGAGTTCTGAGTCCGTCGCGGTGGGGTCGAGACTGAGCAAGAGCTGGCCCTGTTTAACGCGATCGCCATCCTTCACTTGAATTTCACGCACCACCCCCGCCACGGGGGGCTGAATCTCTTTAACGGCCCCCGTTGGCTCCAGTTGGCCTGTAGCCGGAATCGCCTCTTCAATTTGCAAGACACTGGCACCAATAATCGCCAGTACCGTACCGCCTAAGATAGTCCAGATAATAACCCGGGACCAAAGGGGCGACTGCTGCAGCACCACCGGACGATCAAAATGAGGAACCCGACTGGCTTCAGAGGGAGACAAGCGATCTCGACTCCCCTCTGGGACAGCGTCTTGAGGTCTGTTTACAGAAATATTCGTCATCCTTGCGTCTCCTGTTGCTGATAAAGCCAGTAGTACCGACCTTGCAAATCCATTAAGTCTTGGTGGCTGCCCATCTCCACCACCTTGCCCTGATCCATCATCACAATGACGTCAGCAACCTGCAGCGTCTTGAGACGGTGGGTAATAAAAAACAGGGTTCGGTCATGGAAAATTTCAGAGAGGTTCTGAATCACCTGGCGTTCGGCATTAAAATCCAGGGCGCTGGTAGCCTCATCTAAAATCAACATCTGTGGGTTCTGCAACACCGTTCGGGCAATGGCAATCCGCTGGCGTTGTCCGCCAGAGAGCGCCGAACCGCGCTCTCCCACCCGCGTGTTATACCCCTGCCCTAGCTCCATAATAAAGTCATGGGCAAAGGCCACGGTGGCAGCCGCCACAATCTCTTCAGAGGTTGAATCAGGGGCCGGTAAGGCAATATTTTCCTGTACTGAGCCGTCAAAGAGCAGACTATCCTGCAGCACCATGCCAATTTGGCTGCGGAGCGAATATAGCTCCACTTTGCTAACGTCGTATTGATCTAAGAGAATCTGGCCGCTGTTCGGCGTATACAGGCGCATCAGCAGCTTCATGAGCGTACTTTTACCTGAACCACTTTCTCCGGCAATGCCTACAAAGGTTCCGGGCGGAAACTCTAGATTCACATTCTGAAGCTGCAAAGGGCCATTGGGGGTAAAGCCAAAGTTGATATCTCGGAAGGTCACCGCACCCTTGATAGAGGGCAGCGGAATATTATTACGGTCTGCTTCTGTGACCTCTTGGGGATGATCGAGAATATCGCCCAAGCGTTCCAGAGACAGCGCCGTTTCTTGGAAATTCTGCCAGAGCTGCACTAGGCGTAGGAGGGGGCTGGTGGTGTAACTGGCAATAATCCGAAAGGCAATCAGTTCCCCCAGGGTCAGCTCCCCTTTCAGGACTAGCCCTGCACCGACCCAAAGCAGTAATAGCCCCGACAGTTTATTCAGGAAGGAACTAATCGATCCCGCCGTGGTGGAGATGGTGACGGCCTTAAAGCCCTCGCTCACGTAACGGGCATAGCGTTCCTGCCATTTCCAGCGCGACTTCAGCTCAATATTTTGGGCCTTAACGGTTTGAATCCCGGACACCACTTCGACTAGATGGGATTGGGTTTCAGCGTTGCGCTCGGCCTTGACCCGCACCTGCTGCCGAATCATCGGGGAAACAATAATCGTTAACAGTGCAAACAGCGGCACCGTTGCCAGGGCAATAATGGTGAGCAACCAGCTATAGAACAACATCACGAAGATGTAGATCACTGAAAACAGCGAGTCGAGCACGACGTTTAAAGCCGTGCCGGTGAGGAACTGACGAATGTTTTCTAGCTCATTGACTCGGGTAGAGAGTTCCCCCACCGGTCGCTTATTAAAGTAGCTCAGGGGCAGACGCACCAAGTGATCGATGACCTGCGATCCCAGGGTCATGTCGATGCGGTTGGTGGTATCGGCAAAAAGATAGGTCCGAAAGCTGGTGAGCAGTGCCTCCAGCAGCGCAATCAGCAGTAAGCCCATTCCCAACACATTGAGGGTATCAGCGCTATTACGGACCAGTACTCTATCAATAATGAACTGAATACCGAGGGGGTTCGCCAGGGCAAAGAGCTGCACCAAAAAGGAGGCAAACAAGACCTCAAACAGCACGCCCCGGTAGCGGGACACCGAAGGCCAGAACCAACTGAGACCAAATTTCTTTTCGGGGGTCTCGGTCGTTGTCTCTAGCAGCAGAACTTGACCCGATTCGCCCCAGTCTTCTAGAAAGTTACTAGGCTTTTTGCGTCGAATCCCCTGCTCCGGGACGGCAAACACGAGTTCTTTCGGCGAGCACTTGTACAAAATGGCGAAGCTGTCTTGCCAGTTGACAATCGCCGGGGTAGGCAGGCGCGTGAAGACACTGGCTGGGGTCTCAACGAGCTGGGCTTTCAAACCCATCATTTCGGCGACGCCGCCGCAGGTGGTTAAAGAGATGCTGCCGCTGCGGTCCATTTGGTT
The DNA here is from genome assembly GCA_049683515.1 of Thermosynechococcaceae cyanobacterium. Taxonomy (GTDB): domain Bacteria; phylum Cyanobacteriota; class Cyanobacteriia; order Thermosynechococcales; family Thermosynechococcaceae; genus RCC1774. Next base: position 4,707 of record JBAUJD010000542.1, read on the forward strand.
GCCCAAAATGCGGCGAATCACGTCCTTGCGAAAGGGCAGTTGCCAGTACTGAGCCAGCATCTGAAAGCAGGCGAGGGGGGCATCAACGGGGCCACGGCCCTTCACGTAGGGATATTTCTGAGTGCGTTTCTCAGTCTCTAGAATGAAGGGCTGCTCGGTTTGCACTTCTGGGGCATAGGGAATCTCTTCCCAGGAAGGTCCAGACGGCTCAGCAGAGCCATCCTGAACAGGAATGGTCCCGTCCGTGGGGGGGAAACCGTTTGCGTCTTGGAGGGGTAGTAAAGGCGCAGCAGCGGGAGCAGGAGACGGCTGCACCGCAGCGTCAGGCAATCCCACCAGTCGCAGGTTTCCATTCCGATTGATTTGGAGTGTTTCATGCCGTTCAACCTGGCGACCCACTGAACCATTACTGTCTGCGCCGCCACTGAGCAGCCATAAATATTGGGCATCAAGGTCAAGGGAGTGCTGGCCTCCTAAAAGTGTCTGAACCTTGCAATCGGACCAAATATCTAGGGTGAGTTGTTTGAGATCGGTGACACCATCAGCCCGACGAACTAACTCGGCCCCCAATAACTCATAGACCTCGACCAAGCTACACCCAAAACCATCGGCAAAGTCGGGTTCAGCATCTAAGAGATTTAAGAAGTCTTGGCTGGGAATATTTAACGCGAGGGTCTCTTGGGATGCGATCGCAGTTTCACAGGCCGTAGCCCTCACCAAGCTAACCCAGCCCAGCACCTCGCCAGGGTCTAAGAGCTTCAGACTTTGAGGCTTCTTGCTGCGTGGATCTTCTCCCAGCAGGCGGACCTGTCCCTCATAAATAATAGAAACCTGGGGCGGCAAACTATGACGCACCATCATGGCCTGCCCCATTTTGTAACGGAGCAAATTACAGCTCTGCAGATATCGTTCTAGTCCTTGGCTAGAGAGACGATCAAAGGGAGTGATCCCCCGAAGAAAAGACTCAAAGTTGTCTTTGCTATAGGTCATATCTCAGCCAGCTCCGGGACAGGGGGATCAGATTCTGATGATGGTATTTGCAGCGAAACGCGCTGCAACTGCTGCTGTAACCATTGATTAAACAAGTCATTGAGCAACCGCTGCTCTGTGGGAGGATCGAGCTGGGCAGGGATCAGCTTTTCGAGGCGCACAATCAGAAACCACTCCCCCAGCCTCACGGGCGGGAAAACTTGCCCCGGCTGACTGGTGCGCAGTAACTGCGCTAGCTTCGGATGCGCTTGACTCAACTCCCTTGGGCCAATCAGGCCACCAGTCTGGGCTTCTGGCCCCTCTGAGTAGTCCCGCGCTAATACCTCGAAGCTAGATTCTCCCTCTTGTAAGCGGAAATAAAGCTCTTGGGCAACCGCAACATTTTTAGTCCGCATCAGATAATAAATGGCCTGATCGAGATGCTGCTTCTGCTTCAGGAAGTGGTTACCAAGCTGTGCACCCCACATCTGGCGTTTAAAGGTCTCTAGCTTCACAGGACGCAGAATAAGCATCTGAAGCTGCTCTGGGGCGACCTCATTTTGCTTCAGCCAACCCTGCAGATCGGCCTCTGAAGCCAGTTGGTTTTGTTCAAAAAAGCGAAGACGAGCCTGTTCTTGTTCTTCCTCTGTGCAGATGATATCTGCAATGGCCTGGTCTACAATAATTTCTCGCGCAAGCTGCGGCAGCATTTGGTAGCGAGCCAACCGCTGCAGAACCTCGATAGCCGAGAAAGATTGATTGCCCACCTGAAGAACTGAATTCATAACTCCTGCATCTTACCGTTAGCCATTACCTTCCCAAAGTACCCAATTTATTGGACTATCTTCTCTAGAGAAGAATACTAAATTCGTAAACCATAGAAGCACAGTCCTATTGTAAATTCGGGTCGCCTCATTCATCACGACCAGACATAAATCTCTTGAACTCCCTTATTTATCAGCTTCCGAGCACAATTTTACGAACCGAGAGCCATTGAGCAAGCCACACCAAGGTACTCTAAATTCCGATTGTAAGGAGTTATCGGGGCAAAACTAGCGGTTCATCTATGTTGAGAGACCTTGATAAAGGTTTCTCAACATACCAAAGTCAGGTTATGAGAAGAACTTGATTAAGTTAAGAATTGATTACCCTAGCCCTGCGGCATAATGGTAGCGAGGGGAAAGTCGTCCCTGTTCATCGTTTTACCTTCGGACTCGGTACCTATGACTAGCACGATCTCAAATACGAAGTCTGCAATGGAGACTGAAAAGCGTGGCCTACCGGTCACCATCATCACGGGCTTTTTAGGGAGCGGCAAGACAACGCTGCTCAACCACATCCTAAGTAACCAAGACGGTCTCAAAACGGCAGTCTTGGTCAATGAGTTTGGTGAGATTGGCATCGATAACGACCTGCTAATCACCACTGGCGAAGACATGGTGGAACTCAGCAATGGCTGTATCTGCTGCACGATTAATAATGATCTGGTGGAGGCCGTACACCGAGTTTTAGAGCGATCGGACAAAATTGACTATCTGGTGGTAGAAACAACGGGCCTCGCGGATCCGCTGCCGGTGGCGCTCACGTTCTTAGGCACTGATTTACGAGACATGACCCGTCTCGACTCGATCGTGACGATGGTGGATGCAGAGAATTTCAGCCTGGATCTCTTCAATAGCGAAGCGGCTCAAAGCCAAATCACCTATGGCGACACAATCTTGCTCAATAAGGCCGATCTGGTCGATGAAGCTGATCTGGATCTGTTAGAGATCCGGATTCGTGAGATGCGTGAAGGGGCCAGAATCATTAGAACGGTGAAGGGCGAAGTGCAGCTTCCACTAATTTTAAGTGTCGGCCTGTTTGAGTCTGAGCAATATTTCAGCACCGAGAGTGAGCCAGAAACCCATAGCCACGATCATGACCATGAGGGACGTGATCACAAGAGTCATAATCATGAGGCTCACAGCCATGAAGCGCATGACCCTAAAGACCACAGTGACTGCGACCATGATCATGGGCATTGTGAACATGAGGGCCACGACCACCACGATCATTCTCACCACCTAGAGAACGATGGCTTTACGTCGCTTTCGTTTCAAAGCGATCGCCCTTTCTCGGTCCGCAAGTTTCAGCACTTTTTAGATGAGCAAATGCCCCTGAATGTATTTCGGGCGAAGGGGATTCTCTGGTTTGATGAAAGTCCTAAACGCCATGTCTTTCACCTGAGCGGCAAGCGATTTTCCCTTGATGACGAAGAGTGGAGAGGGGAACCCAAAAATCAGCTTGTTTTGATTGGTCAAAATTTAGACCATGAAAAGCTGCGATCGCAAATCGAAAAATGCCTAGCAGCCCCCTCGGCTAATCGAGGCAAAGGCTTTGGCGGTTAAGCACCTGCGGTAAGCTGGATGCGTTGCGATCGCCAACCCTCCATGACTCAAACGCCCCAAATCCTTGCCGCCCAATACAAATCAGCCCTCCTTGAGAACGTGTTGCCCTTCTGGGAGCAGCACTCTATCGATCATGAGCAGGGGGGCTTTTTTACCTGTCTAGACCGTGAAGGCAACGTCTACGACACCGACAAATTTATCTGGCTGCAGAACCGGCAGGTGTGGACCTTCTCTATGCTCTATAACCGGCTAGAGAAAAGAGAGGAGTGGGTTGCGATCTCAACCCAAGGGGCAAAATTCTTAGCCAATCATGGCCGTGACGAAGCAGGGAACTGGTACTTTTCGCTCAACAGATCAGGCCAACCTCTCACCCAGCCCCACAATATTTTCTCTGACTGCTTCGCCGCGATGGCCTTCAGTCAATATGCCCTCGCCTCTGGAGAAGACTGGGCCAAAGACATTGCGCATCAAGCTTACGGCAATGTCTTGCGTCGCCAAGCCGATCCCAAAGGGAAGTACAACAAAATCTATCCCGGCACGCGCCCCATGAAAACGCTGGCGGTTCCCATGATTTTGGCAAACCTCTCCTTAGAAATGGATTGGCTATTAGAGGGCGATCAGCTAGATCAGATTCTCGATCAAACGGTTCAATCGGTTATGAAAGACTTTCTAGATTCTGAGCTGGGGTTGCTATTCGAGAACGTTACGCCCCAGGGCGAACATATCGACTGCTTTGAAGGTCGCCTCATCAACCCTGGACACGGCATCGAAGCGATGTGGTTCATCATGGATATCGCCCACCGCCGCCAAAATCTCGACCTCATTAACCAGGCCGTTGACGTAGTACTCAGCACCCTCAAGTTTGCCTGGGATCAGCAACACGGCGGCATCTACTACTTTATGGATGTGAAGGGGCATCCGCCCCAACAACTCGAATGGGATCAGAAGCTGTGGTGGGTACATTTAGAAACGTTGGTGGCACTAGTAATGGGCTATCGGTTGACGGGTCGCACTGAATGCTGGGACTGGTTTATCAAGGTCCATGACTACACCTGGACTCATTTTGCTGATGCAGAACAGGGCGAATGGTTTGGTTACCTCAATCGTCAGGGCGAAGTATTGCTCAACCTAAAAGGCGGCAAGTGGAAAGGTTGCTTCCATGTCCCGCGCGCGCTCTATCTCTGCTGGCAAGAGCTGGAAGCCTTCCCTAATCCATCGGATCTGTAGAATAATACTTTGCAGTGTAACAGTCGTAGATCATTGATGAGGACTGGGGATCAGCCGTTGTTGATCGATGGGGCTGTTAAATAAGTTCACTTTTCTTTAGTGAATACTCTCGTTATCATGAACTTTGCTTGCAAGAAACTAGGTTTTAATCAAGAGCAGCTATATTAATAAGAGAAGCAGTTAATGCTTCCCTGGCAGATTAAGCAGCCAATTGAAAACCTACCAAGAGGAAAGAGCTGTTGCAAGTAACATCTGTCTCGTTCAGAACAAATAACACCCGCGTCAGTTATTGACGTTCTCTCAAATGCAAGCGAGGGAGTCTAGCCTAGCCCTTGAGGCTATAGTGACTACTCCATATAGCATCGACATGAATCAGAGAGGATGTTCCAGTAACGTATAGGTCGGGTGTTATTTGCTTTAAATATTAGTTCTGAGACGCTAAAGTTCTGGCTTTAAGCTTGCAGGAAAAAGGAGATTTAGAAGTTAGGTATCATGCCCACAGGCAAGGTTGATTTTATCGTGCCTTGAGCCATGTCGGTGCAAAATACAACCAGATTTCTCTAGTTCACGAACAAACTCTTTCCGTTTCATACTTCAAGGATAAGTTCCTTGGTTTTTGCCTCTGCTGGGGCAGGCTCAGTTTCTGTGGCCATGAGTTGATAGGCATCGCGTATATTTTCCTCTAACTCCGCGAGAGTTTGCCCTTGACTAAAAACTCCAGGGACACCTTTCAGCCGACCGACCAACCAATCATCATCATTCCAATACTCCAAGACGAAGGACTGTGACATGGTATCTCCCAGCTAATTCAACACTTACAAGATATCAAAAACCTTGACCTCCAAGTTGAGCGAGTTGAAATATCCAAGAGGTAGAGGTCTAACGGATTGTGGTCTCTGAAATCCGCTATAAGCATTTTTGCAGAGATAGTTCTATTTAAAAAGATCGGAGTGAGTTCCGGTTCTCTCAAAGACAATTTGCTCAATCATCTTCTTATAGACGAGAAGCCAATCTGGCTCAACATGACATTCGCGTCTACCTTTATAATTTCCGATCAGTTTATGGTCTTTATATTTTGGTGCTAAAGGCTCTTCATTGATCAGGCTTCTTATAACGCCCTTAATTTTTCCTCCATTTTTACCCTGTTTTAGCATCTTCTTGAGATCTCGCTCAAACTGCTTAGAATAAGACGGATTGAGCATTAGAGACCAAGCTGATCAAACATATCATCAGCATTTTCACAGCGAATAAGGTTAAGCTCAGCGTCAGTATCTTTAAATGTTTGTTCGGTTATTTGATTAGGAATAACGACATCAAAGGGAAGTCCGTGCCGTAGCTTAACTTGACGGTAGAACAAGTTAATGGCCTCGGTTGTCGATAACCCCAATTCCTGAAATAAAGATTCAACTTCAGCTTTGAGATCTGAGTCAATTCTTGCCCTCACAGTTGCCTCTTTGGCCACGAACTTCAACTCCATTAACAAGACCCTTTTGAATTGTAGCTCAAATGGGCCACAACTGCACGTAGTGAAGTCTAACGGCATCTGCATCAGCGGACGGCGATGCAGAATAAGCTTGAAGATCGCGTAACGCTCCGTTCCGCCTGCATGCAGTAGTTATACCGACTAGCGAAGTCACTTTTTCTAGTCATAACTACTTGAACTCATGTAATGTCCCATTTGACCATCACACATTGAGCAACCTGATAGATAGCTATCCTCTAGATTACCAGCAACAGATTCATTACAGTAACCACAATTGCCTACTTCTGTTTCATCATGAATACAGTGACAGGAAAAGCAGATCCATTTATCATCTAATTTTCCTACAGAAGGTTCATGATATTCACAACTGTTGCAGTATGCCAAACTCTCTTTATCAAAATCTACATCGTCTGACAACAAATCTCTGAATTTAATTTTCTCTCCGCAGACTCTGCATAATAATGACGGGAAAATGGCTGTCATCTCTGAAACCTTAACAAGGCTTGAACTACAGGATGGACATTCAATTTTAGCAACAAGACATCTAAAATTCTCTTGAGCTAGAAATCCAATTTTTTCAAATGTTTCTCTACAAGCTTTTTCCTCAGCTTTCGCAACATCTGATGTTTCTAAAAGCGATTGCCAACATTCCTCACCCAGCACTTCATGAGGTTCTTCATCTAAATGTTGACTTATAAAATCTCGAATTAGAATAAATGACTTAGCAACAGCTTCTAGAACTGCATCAGAGGATTGATCTGTATAGTAATGTTCAATATTGTTGCGTAGATTGTTTAATTTTTTGAAATTACTCCAATCAACTTGAATCTTTAATTTATTGAATCTATTTTCTATTTCATGAACATCAACAGTTTTTTTGCCATTGCCAACAAAAATTACATTCCCATAGTTATCGTAGATAGGTATGATTTCTTTTTTAATTAAGACTTCTTCACTATCTGAGGGTGACAATCGAGATAGTTTCTCTTTATAAAGCAAAAGTATTCCGGCACAAATATTTCTTACGGCAGATCTATATCTTCTAGTGTCATCAGTCTTATAGTCTTCAACACCTACCTGTATTGATTCAATAGCGTTGTGAAAAAGGGACATAGCTAATGCCTTTGAAGAAAGTTCCTGGTATTAGGTTGCCCCATTGATGCTTGAGAAATTTCACTGACCGATTAACTGTCGGTATAACGGCTTGGACTTCAGCGGATGGCGACGTACTCCAAAGCAAATACATGGTGTATGCTCCCGTTCCGTTGCAAGCCCTGGTTAGCTGAGTCGAGGTGGTGTGTCTCTCTATCTCTGGGCGTTACAGGTCTTACATCAGCAACAAATTTTCTCACCCACTGGCATTGATCGTTTTAGGCTTGGGTACGCTAAAATGTGGGAAGGAGGCAAATCATGGATATTCTTGCACTGTCAAACTACATAATACGTCAGTTCTCTCAACAGAGTCCTGACGGGATTACGCCTATGAAGCTCCAAAAGCTTCTCTATTATATCAAGGTCTGGACAACAGTTGCAGGACAAAAGCTTGTACCTGAAAATTTTGAGCATTGGGATTACGGCCCTGTCAATAGAGAAGTTTATGAATTCTATAAAGAATACGGAAAAAGTGTGATTGATCCTAATCAGTCAGAGAATGTATATATCAATGAGACTGAAAAAACCTTGGTTGATTTCATAGTTGAAAACTACGTAGAATTTGATGCTTTTACACTTTCAGCCATGACTCATTCCGAAAAGCCATGGAGAAATACAGAACGTAACGACCTGATCTCAGATGAGTTGATTAAATCTTATTATGGCGAACAATATTTCGCCAAAAATTTTCAGCCTTTTGATTTATCTAGTAATAGCTTTTATCCTTTAGATAATCATTCTTTTACCATAGATATGACTGAGAAGGATGCAAGAGAAATTACCAAATATTCTTCTTACGAAGATTATAAGCTTGCTTCAAGTGATGCTGAGAAAGACTTTGATGCAGAATGGTCAAGTCTTATCGTAAGTTAATTATAGTTTCTGTTATGTGAGTTTCATAAATAGTTACCAGCATGATAAGAATGCAGAGATTTCTTATCTAGAGTTACTCAGATCTGACTTCGGAACTCAATCTAATTTGAGAGCTGAAGAATTAATTAAGCGGATATATGATCGCTACAGAGAATTAGAGAAAAAACGTAGTAATGTTTTGAAAACAACTACGTATAATGCAGATGGATATCATGAACTCTGCCTCAAAGTTCATGTATTTCTATATCAAGGCATTTTGTCCAATGCTGGTAAAATCCGGCTAGATAGCGATCCTAATGGTGGCAATGTTTACTTTGGTGGTATTGCTCAACGAACAATGAAAGATAAATTTTCTGGAACAAGACCAGAACTAATTGCAATAGAGCTTGATGAAGCCTTTTCAATTTTATTTGATGAAAAATATAACTATATAGAAAAGTCAATACGTTTTTACGCTGAATTTGTAGCAATTCATCCTTTCTACGATGCAAACGGCAGAATAGGCCGATATATTGTAGATGTATATTTACAAAATCATCGTCACTATGTCGATTGGCAGTCGATCTACAAAATTCACGGTAAGTTCTTGAGGAAACTGAACTACTGTCACAGTGTACGAACCCAATATAAGCAATGTCTGTATCAGCTTAATTTAGATTCAGACATTTATACATATAAAGATGATTATTGGAGATCTGTCAGAGAAAAGTACATCGGTTATTTACTTAGCTTTTGGAAAAAGTTTGTGTTGACTTTACCAGATAATGAAACTTATGGGCTTTGAGGCAAGATTTTGCCTTCAGGCCATAGCAGCTAACGGCTCGGCCATCAAGGGCGCGAGCAAAAACATTTAAAGAGTAACGAGTCGCTTAAGCCGAGCGTCCCTTGCATGGCCTGGTTAGACACAACTAGCACTGAACGCGGACATTTTTGAATCAT
>JBAUJD010000543.1:0-2513 GCA_049683515.1 Thermosynechococcaceae cyanobacterium
GCTCGGAATATCTGGCACCTTGGGATCGACGATAAGCTGAAACTTCACTCGCGGCTCCAGCAGATAAGAGAGCGATAGCAGGCTTCCAGGATTCGTTTCTTGCTGGGAGCTAATCACCAAGGGGCGCTCAGCCTGATTAATAATCCGAGCTGTAGTTGCGTTATCTGCCGCCACTGCCTTGATCCACCAAGTATCTGACTGAGAAACAACTAGGCAAGAGGTTAGCCCTAGAGTGAAGAGAATGGCAGCCATCCCTTTCCAAACAAGATGACGCTTGGTCAAGATGAGCGTCAACGGGTGGGCGAGTAGATAGGCGATCGCAATATCAAGCCCCACGTAGGTTGCCATAAAATAGCGAGCCGAAATAGAGCGCAGCCCTCCCAGAGATAGATCGAGAGAACACAACACCAAAGGGGTCACGCCAATTAAACTGATTACCATCAGCCCAGCGCGAGGTGGAGCGTGGTGGCAGAGATAGCCCATCGCAAAAAGCACCAGTACCATTACCAGCACAGCGCTAGAGACGGCCCAAGGATCATAGGGCTGCAGGCCGATATCAAAGACAAGATGACTCAGATTCCAGCCCCACAGTTGGGTGCGAAGTCCTGCAGCAATGGGTCTTGCCGTCCATCCTGTTGTGGCCTGGACGTTTTGAAAGTTCGTGAGCAAGACCACGAGCCAAGGCGAGAAACCGATAACCCCCAATCCACAGGCCCATAGATAGGGCTTCAGTACAGCTTTCTGACGGAGGCCTACAACATAGAGGGCGTGTCCCAGGGCAACAAAGATATTGAATAAGAAGGTATAGCAGCCCAAGACTAAGGTAATACTATAAAAGCCCCAAGCCGCCACCGTCTTGACACGAATTGCTCGCAGCAGCCCTGCGCTAGATAATAAAATCCACACGACCCAGAAGCTATACTGTCTGGCCTCTTGGGCATAAAGCAGGTGCAGCGGCGAAACCGCCATCAACGCCATCGCAACGCCACCGACGAGAGGCGCGGCAAAGAGTTCGATGCAGAGCCAATACAGCGCCGGAAAGGCGAACAAGCTCAAAAATACGGAGAGCAGGCGAGTGATGGTTGGGGAATGTCCCCAGAGTTTTATCCATCCCCACATCAGCGCGTAGTAGAGGGGAGGGTGCTGAGCATCTTCGATCGCTAAACTGTTGATGACGTCTCCGAGGCTGCTATTGGGGCGCGGCGTTTGATAGGTTTGCAGATCTGCAACGCTTACCAAATGACCATCAAACAGCGCCTGTAAATACTCCTGCGATTGATAGCCTGAGGCTCGCAGGGACGTGAACGTCTCGTCATGCCAGTACAGCTTGTGATCTAAGTTATAAAATCTAAGGCACACGCCCAACAGCAAGAGAATAATGATCAGCAATCCGTAGGGATGGGGCCGCCACTTTTGAGTCATGATGGTTGCCGAGGTGAGTGTTGTCAGGCATTGCGATCGCATTTAGAGCGCGACGCATATTGGCAAGATAGTAGCAGGCCAGCCCATGATGTTGATTCGCTATCCGTCACTGCAGCAGCGGTTCGCTCATCTGTTAATAGATGCGGTGGCGATATCCTCTCATTGCTCTCGGACACCTGTAGGGAATGCTGAACGAGAGGTCTCACAGCCGTCTGTTCCGATCCAGCTTGATTTGAGATCGCCCCTGGGTACGTTTACGTCTCCGATTGCGCTACAGCTTGCGATGAAGTCGCGATCATCGATGGAAATCGCTACCGATCTGGTGGCCCTAGTACCGCCTTCTGCTGATCTTAAGCTATGGGTGAAACCGCCGGGCTGGATCTACGGGCAGTTTTCAGAAGATGCGATCGCATCCATCTTACAAAAACTCATTGAACAGTCTCCCCAGCTTCAAGCTCCCGTTTCAGTAGACCTAGATAAGAGCCTGAGCGATCGCCAGCTCTTTTTAGTGCAATATGCCCATGCTCGCTGCTGCGCTTTGCTGCGATTGGGACAGCGCGAGGCACTCATTGATTTTGAGGCCCATCTACAGAAGCCTGCTTACACCCTGACCACTTCTATTCCGTGGACAACAGAACAAGGGACGTTACAGCTCCAGCATCCGGCAGCGCGATCGCTGCTTCAAAACCTGCTGGCGTTCCCGAACCGCCTTGGTCCTTCGACTCAAACCGGGTGCCCAGAGGGCATGGTTCCCCTCCTCTGGCCTGTGCCTAAAAAAATAGTGCTCCGCGACAGTCAAGCATGGGCCGCAAGCTTTCTACAGTTCTACCGAGACTGCCGAATATTGGGTGAGGTTAGTCAATCCACCCCAAAACTCAGCCAAGCTCGACTGGGCTTAGTCTCAGCAACCCAGCGGGTTCTTGCCTTTTTGCTCCAGGATTTACTGCACGTAGTAGCCCCAGTGGAACTTTGAGGCGTCTCACTGGTTAGGCAAGGCGTCACCACTGAATATTTTTCTGTGCCCATTTGTCAAAGAAACGAAAGTTCTTGACAAGTGGGCCTTAATTCTTGATAATCGCCACTGTGTGAGG
>JBAUJD010000544.1:0-2003 GCA_049683515.1 Thermosynechococcaceae cyanobacterium
TCTGTGTCGAGACGGGGGCTATCAGCTTACTCGCGTTCAGCCTGCTGATTTTTTCCCGCAGACCTCTCATGTGGAATGCGTGGCGTTTTTAGAGTTGCGATCGCAACTGTGACCCTGACCCTAGACGGCCTCAACCTCCTGCTGGCAAGTATTTTTATCCTTGCTCTAGGGAAGGCCGTGACGAAGTCTCTGCCGCAGGTACAACGGCTGAATATTCCGGTCTCTGTGATCGGTGGGTTACTGGGCAGTGTTGCGCTGTCGGCTCTCAGTGCCTACACCCCCCTTCACGTCGAATTTGACCTCGCGCTCCGTGATGCCTGTCTGCTGATCTTTTTTGCTGCCCTTGGGTTTACTGCTCGACTGAGCCTACTGCGTGACGGCGGTCGCACCCTGGCGGCCTTGCTTGGCATCACGGTGGTTTTTCTGGTGGCACAGAATGTCACTGGGGTCCTAGCGGCCTACCTACTCAAGCAACCCCTTCTCTATGGCCTTTTGGCAGGCACTATCGCCTGTGCTGGCGGTCATGCCACCGCGATTACCTGGGGCAGTATTTTAGAAACCCAAGGGCTAGCCGATGCGGTGGAGTTTGGCACGGCTGCTGCGACCTTTGGTCTGGTTCTGGGTAGCCTATTGGGGGGACCGATTGCCCAACGGCTGATTCAAAAGCATGACCTACAAGCAGAATCGCCCCATTGCCTTTTGAGTGATTCCCCTCAAGCACAGGAGCAGATACCGACCACCTTGAACGCCATGATGGGGGCAGTGGGGGCTTTAGGAGTTGCGATCGCACTTGGGCTGGGCAGTCATGCGCTTTTACTGCATGGGGGTTTGACTGTTCCTAGCTTTTTGCCCGTGTTAATTGTTGGGGCGATCCTGACCAACCTTCTGGATTATTCCAAAATCGATATTAATCAATCTGTGATCAGCTTGGTGGGCGATATTACGCTACAGCTTTTCTTGGTGATCAGTCTGGTCAGTCTGCAGTGGTTGACGCTGAGCGAAAGTGTAGGGCCGTTAGTCGCAATCTTGGCGATTCAAGGCTTTATGATGGTGATGTTTGCCTATTTTGTTGTATTTCCGTTGGTGGGTCGTGATTATGATGCCAGCGTTCTCTGTGCTGGTTTTACGGGGTTAGGGTTGGGGGCCACTCCCATTGGGATTGCTAATATGCAGGCCATTACTGATCAGCACGGCGCGTCGCCAAAGGCTTTTTTGCTCATTCCCTTGATGGGGGTGTTTTGCTTAGACATTACGAACAGCATTGTTATTCAGAGCTGTCTACAGCTACCGCTTTTGGCCTTGAGCTGAGTGTTCGCTCAAGGTCTGAAGAGAGGAGCCTGACTCAATTTGCTAAACCGTAATAACATTATGTTATTACAGCAAAAGGCATTCATCTAAATCATGGTTAAAAAACGCTACAAAGCAGCTTGGGCAAAAATTGGTAATTCATCTGGATATCGATTGCCCAGTGAGTTTTTCAAAGAAAACCCTGATTTTGTAGGGGCTAACGGGATCGTGCAAGTGATCGCGCCCGATACTGTTTTGCTTTCTAGATCAACATCTGAAGGCGAAGATCGGGCAGAAGATGAGGTGATGTTAAGTCTCTATCTTAATTTTTTAATTGAACAAGCCCTCACGAACCCTGATGAATTGGAAGAATACACGCAACAAATGGCCGACGAAGACGAAGACTTAATGGCTGGTGTCATGCTGGATGATGACTAACGGATGGAGAATCTATTTTCTGACTCGTTTCTTTGGTGGGCAGCGTCAAGACTTACGTGTAGAAGTTCGGCATCTTAAAGAGAAACTACCGCCGGAGGAGTATATCCATCACCCCACGGTAAAGCTCTATACGGCGATCATGCGAGCTATTAAGGAAAAAATTCCACAAGATCCGTTTGCCACTCACTTTGTATTGACCGGCCCCCTCAAGAAATATGGCAGGGTCAAAAAAATGGGGATTCCTCGTCGATATCGTTTATTCTTCAGGGTTTTTCAAG
>JBAUJD010000545.1:0-2981 GCA_049683515.1 Thermosynechococcaceae cyanobacterium
CACTCAAGTCGCGGGTCTTGAACCCGGCGGCATTCACCATCGCATCTTTACCGAACTCGGCGTCGATCTCCCTGCCGCTAGCCCCTGTGACCCAGCCTGCGCGGTCTTTTTGCCCGGAGAAGATCAGCCCATCTCAGTTTGGCGCGACCCTGAACAATGGAAGGCCGAACGAGAGCGGCAGTTTCCTGGCAGTGAGCGATTTTGGCAGCTCCTTGCCGATCTCTTTGACGTGAACTGGGCCTTCCAGTCCCGCGATCCCGTCATTCCACCCCGAAACCTCTGGGATATCTGGCAGGTGGTGCAGGCGCTCCGGCCTTCAACGCTAAGAACAGTTCCGCATCTTTTTTCCACCGTGGGTCAGACCCTCCGAGCATTTGGGCTAAGCAATGATCATCGCCTCAAAACCTTTTTAGACTTACAGCTCAAGCTTTACTCTCAAGTGGATGCCGAAGAAACTGCTCTACTCTATGCCGCCACTGCACTCGGGGTATCGCAGCACCCCCAAGGGCTTTCCCATCTACACGGCAGTATGCAGGCACTCAGCGACGGCTTGGTACAGGCACTCCAACAATCGGGTGGAGAGCTATTCTTGAGGCATTCGGTGCAAAGCATCCAGAAGAAAGATGACACGCTCTCGAAAGCCTCATTCAAGGTTCAAGGCCGCGATTATAAGGGACAAGAGTGGGTTGAGGCCGCTGATCATGTTGTTGCCAACGTCACGGTGCAAAATCTAGTCGATCTGCTCGGAGAAGCAGCCCCGACCAGATACAAAAAAAGGGTCAAGGGATTGCCGACAGCCTCCGGCGCTTTTGTTGTTTATTTAGGAGTAAACGCTGCAGCCATTCCTGAGGGTTGTCCGCCACACCTGCAGTTTCTCTACGATGCTGGCCCCATTGCTGAGAATAACTCGCTGTTCGTCTCTGTGAGTCGCCCGGGTGATGGCCGTGCGCCGAAGGGAATGGCGACGATTATTGCATCTACCTTTACTGACCCAGACCAGTGGGCGCAAACCAATGATTATGAGGGATTGAAGGAGAAATATAGAAGGGATGCGATCGCAAACCTTTCTAAATTCTTCACCCTCACCGCAGACACCCTCATCCATCAAGAAGCCGGAACCCCTCGCACCTTTGAGCGATTTACCGCTCGTCAAAAAGGCATCGTCGGCGGCATCGGCCAGAGAGTCCCCCACTTTGGCCCCTTCGGCTTCTCCACCCGCACCCCCATTTCAGGGCTGTGGCTAGTGGGTGACTCCACCCACCCCGGCGAAGGAACAGCGGGAGTGAGCTATTCGGCCCTGACTGCCGTCAATCAGATTCAGGCAATGTCCTTTTAGGTGAGGCTCTAGGCTGCTTGCTTCTGAAGACGCCGCCGCCAGAAGCAGAACAAAGGGACAAGACCTAGCAGCATCACCGCCTCTGTACCCAGCTCAGGAACCTGCTCAATCTGAATGCGAGCCACGTTGTAACCCGGCGCGGTGAAATCAGCATTGGCAAAGCGATCTCTCGACAGAATCCTGCCATTGGGATCAAAACCAGGGTGAAGCTGAACCGTTCCGTTCTCTGGTGTTCCGGTATCGGGATTGGCTTGGCTAAAGAACGCCGTAGTGGCCTCGGCCTCATCATTGACCTCAGTCCCTGCATCCCACACTAGGGCACCGGGTACAACAAAATTAGCGCCCGTAAAATTACCATTGTCATCAAAAATCTGGAACTGGCGGGCATTCTCATTGCCAATGAAGGCATCGTTACTGGGCAAAATCATCGCTGCGTAACTAAAGTAGAGGCTCCTCGACGGGGCAGGATTGATTTCAAAAGTGGTGCTTCCCGTTTCTCCTGGTGCAATAGGAGGCGTATTCGGGCCAAAGACAACACCTTGAGCAGTGCCATTAAAGGCCGCCGCCAGTGGCGCAATATCGCCATCTTCTGCAATTCTCTCTAGAGGGGTCGAAGCCGCAGCCCCCACATCAAAGAGATCAAAGCTACCGTCATGGACTCCAAACCAAAGCGGAGTGGTAAGCGCGCCATTACTGGGGCCTAAATTATCAACAGTGACTCGCAAGGTTGCGGCAGTAGCTCCCACAGTCATGGCGAAGGGCGAACTAGCCGTCAAGAGCGCTACGGCAAGAGTTTGTCTAAAGAGCATGGGGACACACCTAAAATCTGGGGATGCAAAGTTAAGCTTAGGGATGAAATTGATGAATAATTTCATCTAAAAAATATTTTTCAAGAGAAAAACTTAAAAACAGTCTATAAAGCTCATATTCTCAGCATTTCAGCATAATACTGAAGCTAACTGAAACAGAGATGAGATTTTGCTGAGAGAAATAGCTAGCGGTAGAGTTCGCCTACATATTGCTCATAGCTGTTGTAGAGCAGCGTCGGCTGTTCCTGCCAACCGTAGGTATTGCTCCCCGCCCCCAATAGCCGCTCTTTTGCCTGCGACCAACGAGGATGGGGCATCTGCGGTTCTACATTAGCAGGGAAACCATACTCACTGGGTTCAAGAGTATTCCAGTAGGTCACTGGTTGCTGATCTAAGGAACTCAATTTTGACAATCGATTTGGCCCCCTTGAAGCCATACTTCCAGGGCAGCACCATCCGCAGCGGAGCGCCATGCTGCTTGGGTAGCTCGCGACCATAGATGCCCACTGCAAAAAAAGCGAGTTCATTCGCCATCTCTATCAATGCGAAGACCTTCCATATAGGGCCAAGGGAGCGACCCAGCGGTCCAGCTATGACCGGGGCAAATGGTGGGGTCATAGAAATGAGGTGAATTGAACAAACTTCGCGCTTGATTTGGGGTCTACCTCCTTAAGGTCGGATCAAAGCCATCGTCTCTTCAGCACTCCAGCACTGGAGAGATCTCTATCTCAAATTCTAGGAATTTCTTAACTGTATATTGCATTGCTCCGCGATCTCATCACTATCTAATAGGATGGACACTCACTGATTTATGATGAATCATCCTCTTAAGGATT
>JBAUJD010000546.1:0-2782 GCA_049683515.1 Thermosynechococcaceae cyanobacterium
CTCTATACTTACTATCCAGAGCACCTTCAGGAACGATGAGGGACAGTGGATGCACTGCAGTGGTCCCCTCTCGTGGCATTGCTTTGCTTAAGGGAATCGGATCATTACTGATCTATCTTTCGAGATCTCACAGTGAAGGGGTATAAATTAAAGGATAGCTAGACCTCTTCATGGTCTTTTACCGGCCTGGGGATGCCTCCCCACTCGTGTCGGTCAGTACTACCGCTCATGCAGAGGTTATTATGCAGGTCGCATTTAAAATTGCTCGTCAATCTCCTCACCAAGAACAAAGGGTGCAAACCTATCATTTAGAGGTTGAACCCAGTACGACGATTTTGGACTGTCTCAATCAGATCAAGTGGGAACAAGATGGCTCGCTCGCCTTTCGCAAAAATTGCCGCAATACCATTTGCGGAAGTTGCTCGATGCACATCAATGGGCGTGCTGCCCTTGCTTGCAAAGAAAACATTCAGCAGGAATTGACTCATCTCACCCACTCTACTGCCGCCAAAACGGATGGAGATAACGCAGACGGTATTCCCGTTATTGAAATTGCCCCGATGGGGAATATGCCAGTGGTCAAAGATTTGATTGTCGATATGCAGGGCTTTTGGCAAAATCTAGAGGCTGTGGACCCCTATGTGAGTACGGCAGGGCGACAGGTGCCAGAACGTGAATTTCTCCAGTCACCGGCTGACCGCGCCAAGCTTGATCAAATGGGCAACTGTATTCTCTGCGGAGCCTGTTATTCAGACTGTAACGCTAGAGAAGTAAATCCAGAGTTTGTCGGCCCCCATGCTTTGGCAAAGGCCCAGCGGATGCTAGCCGATACTCGCGATGGTAATACCGAGGCTCGACTGGAGCAATATAACCAGGGGACCAAGGGCGTATGGGGCTGTACGCGCTGCTTCAATTGCAATACCGTCTGCCCGATGGATGTTGCCCCCTTAGACCAGATCAGCAACATTAAATCGAAGGTTTTACAGCGCCAAGATGCACAATCGAGTCGCTCGATTCGTCACCGCAAGATTTTAGTCGATTTGGTGCAACAGGGCGGCTGGATTGATGAGCGGCAGTTTGGTCTTAAGGTCGTGGGTAATAGTTTTCGAGATTTGAAGGGGCTACTGAGTTTGGTGCCGTTGGGCCTGCGGATGCTGCGGCGAGGTAAGTTCCCTAAGACCTTTGAGCCGTCAGAGGGGGCTAAAGAGGTGCGATCGCTGATCAATTCCGTTAAGATGCGAGAGTCGCAGTCTGAAACTGACCATGAGTGATCCATCGCCTGAAATCCCTGTCACCTCCGAACCGACGTCTGAAGTTCCTATTGCGTCAGAACCTGTCCCTGCCTCACCGACAGAAGCATCCTCATCGATAGAGACACCCCCACAGAAAGAGACACCTGAACCGACATTCGGTTGGAGTCCCTATGCTGAGCAGATCAATGGCCGATTTGCGATGGTGGGTTTTATGGCGTTGCTGATTCTAGAACTAATCACGCACCAAGATTTTTTCACTTGGATCGGTCTCCGCTAAGGCTCTATTGCTCTTCGCCTGCGTGGTAAGAACTCCGTACCAGCGGGCCAGATCGAACATGACTAAAACCGATGGATCTTGCCAGGTTTCCGAGATGGTCAAATTCATCGGGGTGCCAGTATTTTTGCACGGCAAGATGATCTAAAGAGGGGCGCATATATTGTCCGAGGGTGATGCGATCGCATCCCACTTCTCTCAAATCCTCTAGCGTCTCCAAAATCTCCGCTTCCGTTTCCCCTAGCCCCAACATCAGCCCCGACTTGGTAGCAATATGAGGCGCAAATTCCTTGACCGTTTTGAGCACATCGAGCGATCGCTCATACTTGGCCCCCCGCCGCACCGGACCCTGGAGGCGACGAACGGTTTCAAGGTTGTGGTTGTAGCAGACGGGGCCAGCATTGACGACGGTGTGAATGCAGTTGCGATCGCCCCTGAAGTCTGGTGTCAACACCTCAATTTGGGTGTGTGGCATCACTTTATTAATTTCTGCCATTGTCGCAGCGAACCATCCGGCCCCCTGGTCTTCGAGATCATCCCGATTCACAGAGGTCAACACCACATAGTTTAAGCCCAACAGCTTGACAGAATCAGCAACCTTTTGGGGTTCTTGCGGATCAAGGGGGTGAGGGGCATAGCCCTTATCCACCTGACAAAAGGCACAGGAGCGAGTGCAGACTGGACCCATTAAAAGGAACGTCGCCGTTTTTTGGGCATAGCATTCACTGCGATTGGGGCAGCGTCCTTCTTCACAGATGGTATGGATCTGGTGCCGCTTCACGATTTGCTGCACCGTCGATAGCTCACTGGCTTTACCAATGGGCCGCTTTAGCCAAGAAGGGAGTCGCTCAATCTGGGTTGTTTTCAAAATGCTTACGTTTCTGATACCGCTCAGGGACTACCTTAACAAGATTTTTACGTTTACATTCCACATCATTTGCTCGTTTCTTTGATACTAATGGTTTCGGTAAATTTAACTATCTGCGTAATGTGTTAACCAGCCTGCATCCTTCAATCGTTGCCAAGCACGTTCAATATGCATGGGCTGAAACATTCGCTTCCGGTTGTTCCACGCATAAACACTTTCAGCAGCAGCCTCCACCGTTTGAGCGGCTTCTTTTGTTGCAACCCAGTGAACGGTGGAAAGTAGCTCCATGCCAAAAGGCGTTTCCAGCCCTTGAATTAAGTTTGCTACATTACCAAACCGAGCACGAGTATCTGCATAGGCTTCAAGAAAGATCTCAGCCTCTTGAGC
>JBAUJD010000547.1:0-4893 GCA_049683515.1 Thermosynechococcaceae cyanobacterium
CCTTGCTCAAAGGCATGGTTTTGGACTGGCTCAGCCTCAGTGGGTTGTACCTGCTGTGGCGCTGGCTCTGCACGATTGGGGGACTGTGGGGTTTGTACCGCAGGCTGCTCAGTATTAAGCTGCTGACTGTTTCGTCGCGGTGTAATTTTTTCACCTTTAAGCTGCTCGTTTTGTTGCTCTAAGATCGCCCGCTTCGCATTGACTGCCTGAACCTGTTGCTGAAGGCAGGCATTGTCTTTTTGAAGCTGATCAATCTGGTCTTGAAGCCGATCAAATTCATCTTGAAACCGATCGGCCTGGTTCGTCAGATCTGTAACGTAGGCTTGGTCTTGGTGCGCCAGATCTTGCATTCCGGCAACAATATACTTTAGCTCCTCTTTTGCTTGCTCCAGATCGTTTACATAGCGCTCTACATAAGCAGAGCGATCGAGCTGCTTGGCGGCAGCGAGTTCCCCTAAAAGCTGCCAGTATTGATCCGTTAACTGGAGACGTCGCGTCGGGGAAGGGCCACCATCGTTTCGACCAAATAGGTTTAGGTTAGGCATGGGTCACTTCACTCGTGAGCGATGCAGGCAATATACCCCAAAAACAGCCCTGCATCGCAGCTATCTACATCGCTATAATCTATAGAGACAAGAAGTACATCTGCACTAGCTAACTTGTTTCGTACCACTTTTGCCCACCTGAATCGCCCGTTGATCAGGACACCGTTTCCAACCTCTGCCCCCGTTGAACCCACCGGAGATCAGCCCAAGGCGATCGCACAAATCAGCGACAACCTCAACGCAGGTCATCAGTACCAAACCCTGCTAGGGGCCACGGGCACCGGCAAAACCTTCACCATGTCTAAGGTGATTGAGAACATTGGCAAGCCGACCCTTGTTTTAGCTCATAACAAAACGCTAGCCGCTCAGCTCTGCAACGAACTGCGGTCCTTCTTTCCGCACAATGCGGTGGAATATTTCATTAGCTACTACGACTACTACCAGCCCGAAGCCTATATCCCGGTGACGGATACCTATATTGAAAAAACCGCCGCCATCAATGAAGAGATTGATATGCTGCGGCACTCGGCAACGCGATCGCTGTTCGAGCGCAAAGACGTGATTGTGGTGGCCTCTATTAGCTGTATCTACGGCCTTGGCATCCCGTCAGAGTATCTGAAAGCCTCGGTACCCCTCAATGTGGGCGATGAGGTTGAGCAGCGGCAGTTGCTGCGAGATCTGGTCAAAATCCAGTACACCCGCAACGATATTGAAATGGGGCGAGGTCGCTTTCGGGTCAAGGGCGATGTGCTTGAGATTGGTCCTGCCTACGAAGACCGTATTATTCGCCTAGAATTTTTTGGTGACCAGATTGACGCCATTCGCTATATCGATCCCGTCACCGGAGAAACGATCCAGAGCTTAGAGAGCTTGCGAATCTACCCTGCCCGTCACTTTGTAACGCCCCAAGAGCGTTTAGAAATTGCGGTGGCTGATATCGCTTCAGAGCTAGACCTGCAGCTAGAGGTTTTGCAGCAAGAAGGGAAGCTTCTAGAAGCCCAGCGCTTAGAGCAACGGACTCGCTATGATCTCGAAATGCTTAGAGAGGTGGGTTTTTGCAACGGTGTTGAGAACTATTCGCGGCACCTTGCAGGGCGACAGGCCGGTGACCCGCCCGAATGTCTCGTAGACTATTTCCCTAAAGACTGGCTGCTGGTGGTGGATGAATCCCACGTCACGGTGCCTCAATCACGCGCCATGTATAAAGGTGACCAGTCCCGTAAAAAAGTGCTGATTGATCACGGCTTTCGGTTGCCTAGTGCCGCCGATAATCGCCCCCTCAAGGCGGAAGAGTTTTGGGGCAAGGTGGGTCAGTGTGTCTTTGTCTCTGCCACCCCCGGTGACTGGGAAATCGAACGCTCTGAAAACCGCGTCGTCCAGCAGGTGATTCGCCCCACAGGCGTCATCGATCCTGAAATTTTTGTGCGGCCTACCGAAGGGCAAATCGATGATCTGCTCGGAGAAGTTAAAGAACGGGTTGCTTTAAAGGAGCGCACGCTGATCACAACCCTGACCAAGCGCATGTCAGAGGATTTAACGGATTATCTAGAAGAGCGCGGCATTCGAGTGCGCTACCTCCATTCTGAGATCAACGCCATTCAGCGCATTGAAATTCTGCAAGATCTACAGAAAGGCGTCTTTGACGTGTTGGTGGGTGTCAACCTCCTGCGAGAAGGGTTAGACCTGCCTGAGGTGTCGTTAGTTGCCATTATGGATGCCGACAAAGAGGGCTTCTTGAGGGCCACGCGATCGCTAATTCAAACCATGGGCCGCGCCGCCCGTCACGTGCGGGGCCAAGCGATTTTGTACGCTGATAATCTCACTGACAGCATGGCCCAGGCCATTGAAGAAACAGATCGGCGACGGGCCATTCAAATTGCCCACAACAAAAAGCACGGCATCACCCCAAAATCGGTGGTGAAGCGATATAGCAATTCGATTCTGGCCTTTTTAGAGATCTCTAGACGATTAAATGCCGACGAGATCGAAGAGGTCTACGAACAGGTAGATCAGCTACCCCTCGAAAGCATTCCTGACTTTATTGGGCAGCTAGAGGCACAGATGAAAGAGGCTGCGAAGAATCTAGAGTTTGAAGAGGCTGCAAAATATCGCGATCGCATCAAAAAACTCCGAGAAAAGCTCGTGGGTCGCTCATCAAGACCGACCGATTAGCTCATCTTTTGAAACCTGTAGGTCATGCCAGAGATGTCCGAGTCGCTCAAAGGCATCCTCTGGCGAGAGCTTGCCTCCAGCCTCTAAATTGCAGGTAAAACTGACCTGCTGAGCAAAGTCTTCTAGCTTTTCGTTAAAGGTACGCTCTGAGTCAGCGAGGCCTTGATAACGACGATGGGGATATAAAAATTCGTTAATAATCATGCTTCATACGCTCCTTAACCCTGCCTTAATCTAACTGAGGATGCTCTAGATAGGGGGAATGGGCAGCATGACTTAAACAATATTAATATCAAATCCGTCTAATCACCCATAAAGTTGTGCATCAAAGTAGTGTGGGATCTAGATTTGCTGTGGTTTTCAGCCTTTCCTGACCGTGGCCTGAAAACCTTGGGTTCAGAAGCCTTGAGCAATTGTTACAAGTTTTCCCACACTTCTCTAGTGCACGACCTAATTCTTAGAGGCACGACCCCTTTGTCTTTGAACATTGCAGAAAAACGCTGGATTCCCCTTATAGATCATTAAGACTTTAACTGGAGTCTGGAAAATCAAATCAGGTAGTGCGATCTGAATAATCCTGAATGAATCAGACACATTATTGATCGCAACTTTTTTCAACACCTGAATATCTCCGATTGTCCTTTCTAGAATATTCCTAGAGATTAAAGATCAGTTGGAATCTCTTAAGCACTTGTCTACGACCAAACACGACGAATCTTTATCCAGCGTAATCATTGAGGCACTTTAATCATGAAAAGTACAACTCTTTTGATCAGCATCGGCTTAGCCTTTGAGGCACTTGTGAGTGATGCAATGACCGGGGGGCTGTTGTTCTCTCAGACAAAGGCGATCGCACAGCCACAACCCTATCCCCAGTCAGTGATTGACGTTCTCATAGACACCTGTATTCAAAATGACACTTTCACTCGTTCCTATTGTGAATGCACGATTGATGGCCTGCAGCAAGCGATGAGTTATGAAGAGCTGATGGCCTACGTTGACAAGAATGGTCCGAGGTCAAAACCGCCTGCCGCCTTTTCTAACGCCGCTAGTGCCTGTCTGTCTGCGAAAAAAACAACCGTCACCAAGCCAGAACCTTCTTCTAAGCCATCGTATTCTGCATCTACTTCTTACCCGCCTTTTGTTGTTCAAAGCTATATGCAAGGGTGCGAAGTAGAGAGTAAAGCACCACGGCAGTTTTGCCAGTGCTCTATTGACGAAATTCAGAAGCGCCTGTCCTTCAATGATTTTATGCAGTGGTCGTATCGGCTTCAACAGGATTCATCGACGCAATTCCCTTCTGCTGTGACTGAATCGGCGTTGTTCTGCGCGACTGAGCACGGTACATCTAACCGTCTAAACACGCCCGATCAACAAGCACTAAGTCTCTACGCAGGCCGTTTTTAATGGTTCTGTTTTTAATCTATTAACAACATTTTTGCTTATTTATTAACGTTGTGGTGAACGCCCATGCTGGTAATCGTCTGTCTTTCTATTGGTGTCGGTGCCGGTTGTGGAGCCGTGATTGTGGGGCTAATCTGGCTGCGGCGACGACACCAGATTATCGATAGCCTCGTGCCTTTGGAGCGACTGGTGGGAATGTCAGGGGTTGTCGAGCTGCCGTTTACCCCCCATAGCCAAGGCAAGGTGCGAGTCAATCTCAATGATTCAGTACTGAACCTGCGGGCGTTAACGGATGAACAAAACGGGTTTGAGCTGGGCGATCGCATCGTTGTCATGGCAACCCAAGGCGATCGCGTCTGGGTGGTTTCAGAGCAAGCATTTAGAACGTAGCCCTTATTCCCCAAAATTAGCATTTATTCAATAAAGGAAGCCTGCCATGAGTCCGTCATATCAGTCGAATTTTGTTGTAGCCCAGGTCTCAGACATTGCGCCGCCACCCACAAATACAGATCGCTCCCCTTCAGATTTTCTGGCGGCGGGGTTCCCGCTCACGTTCGCGGTGCTAGGAAGTCTGCTTGGCGTCTGGTTCTTGAAGTCTTTTCTCGTCATCTGCAAACCCAATGAGGTGGTGATTCTCTCCGGTCGCAAGTGGCGCACTCCAGGCGGGCAACGGATTGGCTACCGCGTCTTAACCGGAGGCCGCGCCGTTCGTATTCCCATCGTCGAAACCGTCAAGCGCATGGATGTGACGACGATGGCGGTGCCCGTAGAG
>JBAUJD010000548.1:0-7479 GCA_049683515.1 Thermosynechococcaceae cyanobacterium
GAGCATTTGTTTGAGTGTTTGGCTCAAAGTGGACTCTCGCCCCCACTCAATCAGACGCAACCTGCGATCTGATGAAAAAATGATGGCTTTCGCAATAAGCCTCACTTGTTGCTGTGACTAATTACAATTAGACAAAATCTCAGTGTCAATTACTTGACTGGTTAAGCGATCGCATTAACCCGAATATTCTCTGGTGCAAACTCGATCGCAGAAGCGATGCCTGTTGCTACCTAAAAACTATAGGAGCTGTAATAGATGGTTGCGACGTGGGGGATGCCCAAGACCAGGAAAAATGTATTGAGGAAGCTCTTAAAGCTGCCCAGGCTCGTCTAGATGAACAGCAGGGAGCCTTTGGTAATACAAACTGGATTGACCGTTGGCGACAACGACTGACTGAAGCCGTTGAGATTTTCAATCCAGAAGATCTCAATTTAGCCGGTCTCGCTCGACGGGTGGCTGCAGCCCAATACTCTGTTTTGAATCCGGTGTATGAGTCGATTGTCTATGGCCTATTAACCGCCATGCTGTCTGGCTATCTGTACGATGAATAATCGAAGCATGCCGTTAGCCTAAATCGTCTCTTTCTAGGGTATGCCATCACCCTTTACCCCAGATCGATTTCATCGCTGTCTAGTTCCTGCTCTGCCGAGCTTTCTTCAGTCTCAGCCTGTTTTTCTTTATGTCGGTCAGAAACCTGCTCGACCACTCTCTCTAGCTTGTGCATCGCTTCATCAAAGGAAGGACGAGCGTTGTCCGGCGCATAGGACATGTCCACGACAAACTGTGCAAACTCCTCCTTGTACAGCGGATCTGTCTTGAGCGTCTGAAGCATTTGCTGCATCCGCTCAACAGGAGAAAGCGTTTCCGTGATGGTTTTGCTCCTGGCTGTATCTTTCTCCAGGCAACTGAGGGCCAAATCATTGAACTCCTCAGAGACCGCTCCAGCATTGAAAAGAGCCGACAAATCATGGAGGTGCCGAACAAGGGTTGCATCATCATTGGGTTGAGAGCGATCCCTATCCAGTACTCGCCAAGTTAACGCACTCAATTTGTCTGCGGCGGTCTCTCTGGTCGAGACGCAGGGAATGCTTTCGACTTCTGGGGCTTCCCCCTTAGCTTTGGCTACAAAGGATATGAGGGGCTGATTTTGTGGTTGCAGTGTTGGCTGCTCAAAGGTCACTTCAAGTTGGATGTATGGCCTTAGTGCATCGGACGGCGGCAGTACTTTTGGGTAAAGTACCTGGATATTAAAGAAGCGAGAGCTGTTTCTGCTTCTGACTGTTTCTGGAATAACAGAGAGATGCTCCGTTTTGTTGATAGCTTCAATGACCTGCTCTCGAAACTCTCGTCGCTCTTTACGGGTAACCTCCTGTTTTAAGGAGACCTTGAAATCGAGGTCTTCGGAAAACCTTGCGATAATTTCGTGCGCTTTCGAGAGACTGGTCCCACCTGCAAAAACCAAGTCGATCTTGGGATGATCAATCTCAGTCAAGCACCCAATCAGGTGCATAGCGTACAGTTCTTTTTCGATGAAGGCTTCTTTGACGCCGAGCTGTCCGGCGATTTTTTCAATAAACGCTTTGTTTTCAGACACGTTCAAAGGTAACGGACATGCCGTTATAGCCAATTTTTCGAGAGATGCGCTTTTTGACGCCAATGACACGCCCCGTGGGAACCTGCGTACTTTCGCCGTTGTTGTATCGCCTTTCTGCACTTGATGGCACAGTTTCCACCCCTAAGCGGCTTAATGCTTCACGAGTGATCGTGTCGATGCCTCGTCTTGGGATGACCTGATCCCAGAGTGGCCCAATGGTGGCTTTGGCATACAGCCCCTGACCAATCTTGATGAGTTTTTCTTTTTTAATCAGGTTTCTCAAGCATCGTCCGATTTGGCTGTAGCTCCCCAAGTCTTCAAAATCTTTCCGCAGAAAAACCTCTTGCTCACTTTCGGCAATTCTGAGGGCTATTTTTTGTTCTAGATTTTGGGATTGTTTCATCTGGGATATGAGGTTTCCATCCCCTTGCGGGGTAATAGTTGGTTGCGACCTGACCTACACAGCCGGAATCAAATTTCTAATCGACGTTTCCATCCCCTTGCGGGGTAATAGTTGGTTGCGACAATATGATTTTTTCGACAATCCTGCCCCTATGTTTGGTTTCCATCCCCTCGCGGGGTAATAGTTGGTTGCGACTTCAAGAGGTTGCGAGTCTGGCGGCAGAGAAATTAGGTTTCCATCCCCTTGCGGGGTAATAGTTTGTTGCGACCTGACAAAAAACAAATTGGAGAAATCGATTATGACGTTTCCATCCCCTTGCGGGGTAATAGTTGGTTGCGACGTTTGAACTATACTCTGCTGATGGCAAGTTGATTGTTTCCATCCCCTTGCGGAGTAATAGTTGGTTGCGACAGACGACTGCGGCGATCCTCCAGGAAGCCCGCCAGGTTTCCATCCCCTTGCGGGGTAATAGTTGGTTGCGACGAGCTGTTCCGCCAAAGCCTGGAAAAGCAATTCTTAGAGAGTTTCCATCCCCTTGCGGGGTAATAGTTGGTTGCGACTACGTTACCTCAATGCTCACAACATGGCACTAGTTAGCGTTTCCATCCCCTTGCGGGGTAATAGTTGGTTGCGACCGCCGAGCAACCGCTTGAATGCGCTCCACTGAACCGTTTCCATCCCCTTGCGGGGTAATAGTTGGTTGCGACAGCAACCTTCCCAAGCTCTTGCCTAATCAAGTTTTCAAGGTTCAATCGCGCGAACACTCAAAATTCTACCATCATCTTTTTCCTCTGAACAGAAATTATGCAGCCCCAAACCGCGCAAACCCTTGCTGTACAAACCCATCATCACTTGCGCGAACCCACTCCCAATCAAAAAAGCCCCAACGCCTTTAGGGCTAGGCAGTATAGCCCCCAATTCCCAATCACTCACCTCAATCGCTTCCCCTTCGCGCAAAAGGTATTTTTCTACCCAAATATCAATTTACCAAGCCAACTCCATATCGCATCGATATTCACCTTAAACCTTAAGAAAAACAATGAATACGACTCTTTCTGTAGACAACCCTCAAAATATTGAAATGCAGAAAAAGACCCCCGCCTGCCATGACTGATCGCGCTCCCTCAGAACAGGCCGCGCTCAAAACGCTGCAAAGTGCGATCGCATCCGTGCTCCACTGGAGTAGAGGCCAAGCGCCTACTGTAGGTGAACCCACAGAGCCAGTGAAACGGGCGCAATCACTGATGGGCTGGACCGAAACAAGTCAAATCGGTCCCCTGCGTCTGCTGTTTGATGGCATTAATTTATCGGATCAATCTCAAGATAAGCCCCAGAAGAACTGGTGTGGGCTGGATGCGATCGCAAACCAAAATCCGCGAGTCCCCGACCCATCCAAGGAAAGACCTTCAGATCAGTAGCTCGAAATATACAAGCAAACCATACGAGAGCAAGTAGAGCCACTCTTAACAGGCCACTGGGATGATTTATCTTTGCTGGCCTTAGTGTTAGAAAAATACGGATCTTGCCTGAGCCTCGGAGATGTAGAAACAGCATTTTGCGATCGCGTCCGTATGACCGCTGCCCTTGCTGCTGCCCTTGCCCAATCTGAATCACTAGATGTCAACTTGAGCTTAGTCGCCGCCGATCTATCCGGTATCAAAGACTTTATCTACACGACTTGGAAGGTTAATCGCCCCCAGTCATAAATTCAAAACTGCTGCATAGAAAGCATTCACATAGTCTTGAAGCCAACTTTCGGAAACGCCTGT
The DNA here is from genome assembly GCA_049683515.1 of Thermosynechococcaceae cyanobacterium. Classification (GTDB taxonomy): domain Bacteria; phylum Cyanobacteriota; class Cyanobacteriia; order Thermosynechococcales; family Thermosynechococcaceae; genus RCC1774. Next base: position 3,767 of record JBAUJD010000548.1, read on the forward strand.
AGCTCTAGCAATCCCTGCCAGTGGGATTTTCTCGAGTAGCAGCAGCGCTACCAAGCCCACTGTATCTTTATCTTTCGGCTTCCATTGCGGGTCTTCGACAAATTGCCGATTACAGTCTCGGCATTTGTAGTTTTGCTTGCCACGTCTAGTGGTACCGTTCTTTGATATCTCGTGAGAGCCACAAGTCGTGCAGGTCATCTCGATTCTCATCTGCTCTGCTCCTGAAAAATTTCAGCAGGCGCTCCAGCAAGACAACGCAGGAAGGGCGGACATTACCCGCATTCTGGCAAGAGAATTAGCGCTTAATCAAAATAAAGATCGCAACAATTAGAACGAAATAACCAAAACCCTTTTGCAAATATTTCGCTTCAATTCTCTGCGTCAGCAAAGCTCCTGCGACAGTGCCAAAACTAGCGGCTAGGGTAAACGTGAGCATCAAGGTCCAGTCCAGCGTGACCTGATTGAGATACCCGGCAAAGCCAGCCGCAGACTTAAAAGCAATGATCAGCAACGAGGTACCAATTGCTTCTTTCATGGGTAGATCACCCAGCAACACCAGGGCCGGAATAATGGCAAAGCCACCGCCGACCCCCACGAACCCGGTCAGGATTCCCACGCCTAATCCTTCTAATGGAATCGCAATCCACTGCCGCTGATGTGAATGCGGAACCGGCGATTGGTGTTCTACTGTTGGCTCCTGATTGGGAGCCTTAGGGCTAGAACTACGAATCATCAGCACGCTAGCAAGGACCATGACAATTCCAAAGCAGATTAGTTGAATCGTGCCAGTGATGAAGGGTAGAGCCGCCAGCCGCGCACCAAGAAAGGCTCCGAGCATGGCGGCGGGGGTGAAGATGGCGGCGGTTTTAAAATTGACGTTGCCCTGACGCCAGTGGGGGATAACGCCAATCAGGCTGACGATGCCGACCACCGCGAGACTCATGGCGATCGCAACTTTTGCCTCCAGCCCCATCACATACACCAGAATCGGAACGGCCAGAATAGATCCACCGCCGCCGATTAATCCCAGGCTCAGGCCAATGCCAACGGCAAGAATGTGACCGATAATCCAAGTCATGTTGATCTTACTCTTGCTTTATGCGGGTTGATTGTAGGGTAGTTTCGCCAGCAGCCTTGCTAAGACACAGGTATCCGTTAAACCGGCAAAGAGCAGACCACCTCCCATGAAACCACAGAGCCATAAAAACCAAGGGGACACAAAGGTTCCAAGCAAGGTGCTTAATAAGACCAACGCCCCAACAATAATCTGTACCTGACGCATCAAGCTGATGGGAGCACGCTCATTGATCTCAGTAGCATAGCCCTGCTCAACCCAACTCTTTAGACCCCCTCGCAAATGGCTAACATCCTGATAGCCCAACTTTAATAGCGTGAGTGCGGCTGGGACAGAGCGGTTTCCACTTCGGCAGTAGAGGACGACCTGCTGGTTAGCAACGTTGGGAATCTGGGTGGGGTCAAATTTAGAGAGTGGCACGAGGATGGCTCCGGGAATATGTTGCCCCGCATATTCGTCCGTTTCGCGAACATCAACGAGTGTGACTTGATCGTGATCGAGCCACTGCTTCAGGGTTGCTGCTTCAACAAGCTCCACCTTCTTAGTTATGGATGTCGTCATTTAGTCCTCCTATTAGATAGCAGATATGCTTTTGCGTATGAGGCTTCAGAGCACTCCACCTAAAAAAAATTACGCTTCAAGAGCAGACGCTACTCAACGGCAGCAACCTTTCCACAGCGTTGATTAGCCGGAACCGCCTCTGCAATTTTCTTGGGGTCTGGCAAATTGAGAGCTGCCATAAATTGGACGAAATTGTCGCGATCTCGCCCCACAAATCGAGGATTGAACCGTTTCTCTTCTCCAATCGTCGAGACCAGTTGACCTACATAGTTATGACCAGGGTAAACTAAGGTTTCTTCTGGAAGGGTAAATAGCTGCTCAGTGACGTGATCGTAGAGTGTCCCGGCATCACCGCCTTGAAAATCCGTGCGCCCACAGCCTCGGATTAAGAGGGAATCGCCGGTTAAAAGACGATCGCCATTCACAAGGTAGGCCATGTGGCTATCGGTATGACCGGGGGTTGCGATCGCCTGTATTTCAATCTCCCCCACAGTCAAGATTTCTCCGTCACGAATCGAGCGATCCGCGCAGGCTGCCTCAGCATTTTCGGGAACAATTCCCTCACAATCAGTTAGGCTGCGTAATCGATCCGTCCCCGTGACGTGATCAGCATGGATGTGAGTTTCGAGACAGTAATGGAGGGTCAGCCCTAATTCACGGATTAAGTTTAGGTCTCGCTCTACCTGCTCTAGAACTGGATCGACGAGAACAGCGACCTGGAGGGCGGTATCGGCAATGAGATAGGTATAAGTGCTGGTTTCTGGATCAAACAATTGGCGGAATAGCATTCGGTACGCTCCTTCGATCTGGACAAAACAAAAGAACCGGCTTCTCTTAACCTCTGTTGCTGGAATAAACCTCAGCAAAGGTGAGAAACAAAGTTCGTTCTCTTTGTCTTATTATATAACTATATTTTGATTTAGCGATTAAATGGACAATACCATGCCAGCGGTACAGACCTACACTGTAGGCCGGTCAAGTCATTGCCGTTGTGCAAAGCTGAATCACAGAATCGGCCTTCTCAATCCGCCAATACTCTAAATGCTCTCCAGTTTGGGTTTGTAAATGCTCGCCAATGACAGTCATCCAAGGTGAATCGAGCTTTAAAAAGCGATCGCGGGCTGGGGATTGTGCTTCGGGTCGGGATACTTCTCGATCATTCATCACTGATCCGCTACAAAGACAACACTTAAAAGGCTTTTCTCTCTTCACCAATTTTTCTCTGGTGGCCTGTTAATGTTTGTGTGGCTGGGTTTACCGGGGGGTATGACAGTGAATTTATCGCTGGCTTCCTAGCCCACAGAAAGCCCCAAGTTGTGAGATAGAATGCACGATGAGGGGCTTTCACTTATATTGGACTACAGTTGCGCGTCGGTGATTTGCCCCTGATAGCCCGTCACAATAGTCGTTGGCGTTGCCATCAGTAGCTAACGTTTTACTAAGGTGGCGATGCTGGTTCATCGGGCGACCAAACCCTGTTGCTGCGTTTGAGATTGGCAACAACGTAACTGTAATCGTTAGAGGCGAAAGATTCTAATGTTCAAAAAAGTTCTGGTGGCATTAGATCACTCAGTGTTGAGTCAGGACACCTTCGATCAGGCGGTCGCTTTTGCAAAAGCGACACAGGCGCAACTGATGCTCGTGCATGTACTGACGCCCCAAGAAGAAGGATATCCCACGTCTACGTTGACCACTGGCATGATTGAGGGTGTGATTCCGGTTGAAGCTGCATCCATCTATCTCGATCAGTTAGAGGCTTACAAAGCCAAGGGGCTGGAATTGTTGCGATCAAGCGCCAATCTTGCCCAACAGCAGGGCATTGAAGTGGAAACTCAACAGCCTTTGGGAGATGCAGGCTACGGTATTTGCGATGTGGCTCGTACCTGGCAGGCCGATGTGATTATCGTGGGTCGGCGCAGTAAAGCCTTTTTGAGCAAGCTCTTTTTGGGCAGCGTCAGCAACTATGTCAGCCACCATGCCCCCTGTTCGGTTTTTATTGTTCACCCGCCAGAGCCTTCAGAGGCTGACGCAGCCTCACCTGGGGCGACAAGCTCCACAGACTGAAACAGAGGTGTAC
>JBAUJD010000549.1:0-2417 GCA_049683515.1 Thermosynechococcaceae cyanobacterium
TCTCTACGAAGATCCCGAAGATTTTGAGGCCCAGAGCCAAGTTCGGTTGAACTTGAATGCTGATGAAGACCTGAAGCGCTATGAAATTTGCTGCCGCCGCCAAGACGGAAAGACCTTCCCCGCTGAAACCGTGAGCACGAAGGTTCAAGATCAAGGCGGTGAGTCGATGGGCTTTGTGAGGGTGGTCAGGGATATTCGCGATCGCAAAGATGCAGAACGCAGCATCCAGCGGCAACTGATCGCGATGGAGTCAGCCAGTGTAGGAATTGCCATCCTAGAAGCCGGTCGATTTATCTACGTCAACCTGGCCCATGCCCAACTCTTTGGCTTTAAAGCCCCCCAAGCCTTACTCGGTCAGCCTTGGCAGAACCTTTACGAACCGGACCAGGCGACCTTCATTGAGCAGGATATTTTTCCACAACTTGAACAGGCGGGCCACTGGGTCGGAGAAATGCAGGCGAGACACCAAGATGGGCATCTTTTTGATGAAGAACTCTCACTGGCGTTGACCAGCACCGGCGATCTGATCTATGTCTGCCAAGATATCACCGAGCGCAAGCAGGCAGAAAATCACCAACAAAGCCTTGTGGATGCCCTGACCCGCTCTAATCGAGATCTAGAGCAGTTCGCCTACGTTGCCTCCCACGACCTTAGGGAACCCCTCCGCAAAGTCAAAAGCTTCTCTGAACTATTGCTACAGGGCTATCAAGATCAGTTAGATAGCACCGCCCAGCAATACATCAACTTCATGACCAGCGGTGTCGATCGCATGGAAGCCTTAATTCAAGATCTATTGACCTATTCACGCCTGAGTCAAGATACCAATACACTAATTGCCGTTGATCTAAATATGGCTTTAGAGTCTGTCTTGCATGACTTAGAGTTGCTCATCGGTGAGCACCAAGTCACCATTACCCACACTGACTTGCCCACGGTAACCGCCAATGCCACAGCCATGCAGCAGCTCTTTCTTAATCTAATTAGTAATGCCATTAAATTTCGCAGCGACACCCCCCCGACTATCCACATTACGGCTCAACGACGACAGCAGGAGTGGCTCTTTTCGGTCCAGGACAATGGCATCGGGATTAAGCCGAAATTTAAGGATCGCATTTTTGTCATTTTCCAGCGTCTCCATAGTCGGACCCAATATCCCGGCACCGGAATCGGTCTAGCCCTCTGCCGAAGAATTGTAGAGAACCTCGGCGGGCGTATCTGGGTTGAATCAGACGCTGAACAGGGTTCTACTTTTTACTTCACACTTCCGTTTGATATCACTGAGCTTATGTCCTAGGACTTGTAAATCAATGGTATTTATGCATGAGCCTGACGCCTTTTGAGAGATATCTGAACGCTGAATTCTACCTGGAGTAAGATAGAGGCGGGGTTCATCATCACTTAGGGTTCCTGGGAAAATAATGGCATTAAACAATTTTCAAGTCCTGCTTGTTGAAGATGATCCCGGTGATGCCGAACTCACACGTATTGGCCTAGCGCGGACAGGGATGGCACTCGACCTCAAAGTTGTCGATAATGGCCAGGATGCACTCAGTTATTTGCGCCATGAAGAAGGATATGCTGACGCATTACGTCCCAACCTGATCTTGCTAGATTTGAATTTACCAGGTTTGAGCGGCAGAGAAGTACTGCAAGTTGTTAAACAAGATCAAGACTTCAAGTCAATCCCTGTGATTGTGCTAACCACATCAGATGCGGAGGACGATATCTTAGAAACCTATGCTTTAGGTGCAAATTCCTACGTTCGAAAGCCGACTGATCTACAGCAATTTATGCAAGTTGTGGAACAAGTCCAACGATTTTGGTTAATGACCGCTGAGTTGCCACCGCACAATGAGAATGCTAAACGGCTCCACCCGACGGGCCATTGAGCCATTGATATATTTTCCCTTCAAAAAGAATACCCCGCTAATATTTAAGTCTTTTTACTGATTTATGTCGGTGCAAATGTGCGTCAATCATTCTCTTGGAGAATAAAAATAATTCTGCTCTTAAATCATCAGGGATAAGTATAAGTACTGTCGTGTTCTCTTCGTTTTTTGGGTACAAGAAGAGGGTGAACAATTTTACCTAGGGGGAAATACTGTTGATGAATACTAAGATTCTACTGATCGAGGATGAGTATGAAGATGTGGCCCTGGTCGAAGCTTTCTTACGGAAGGAACGACGGTTTTCACCCAGTCTTGAATATTGCAGCACATTGAAGGAAGGGTTGGGTGTACTGGGACAGAGCGAAGGCATTGACCTGGTTCTTCTTGATCTCGGTTTATCAGACGGTCAAGGACTCGATTCCTTTGAGCAGGTCCATGATGCTTTTCCTGAGATGCCTTTGATTGTTTTGAGTGGCAATACAGACGAGACAGTTGCCCTGCAAGCGATGAAGTCAGGCGCACAGGATT
>JBAUJD010000550.1:0-4402 GCA_049683515.1 Thermosynechococcaceae cyanobacterium
GAGCCTTTAGCTTGACCGGCAGCGTTCCGAGCGGATAGCCATCGACGTGAACCGGCAGATCGGCTTTAGACGAACAGTGAACCTCGGGTGCTAGATAGGTTTCAATTTTAGGGCTATAGCGATATTGACCTTTACTAATCGCCCAAAAGTGGCGAATGAGTTCCCATTTACTAAAGTTGCGAAAGACCTTAATCGTTAACAGCCCATCATCGAGGATGGCATCAGGTGCGATCGCAAGTCCTGCTCCATAATAAGGACTATTTGCAACCACCATCAGCAATGCAGACCGCCGCAGTTTGCGAGCAGCCAGATGACGAGGAGCCGAAGAGCGGCGGCTCAACAATCCTCGGGGTGCATCAACGCGCTGATAAGTCGCCGGAAACTCTAGATAAAGGCGTCGGGGTTGATAGCTAAACGTGAGCTGCAGAGCCTGAACGATACGGCCCCAACGCCCTCCCTTAATGTCTTCGCCCACCGGGAACAGTAGGGCATCGAGGCCCACGCCTGCTGCTTCTAGAAAGATGTGGTCTTTGGCTTGCCCCACATCAATCATTCGAATCTGGCCCTGAGCAATCACCTGGCAAGCTGCAGCGATATCGACTGGAATAGAAAGACTACGGGCGAGGTTGTTATAGGTGCCAATAGGGAGAATCCCTAAAGGAACAGAAGTGTTGATTAACCCCGCTGCGACCTGATTAACGGTGCCGTCGCCGCCCCCGACAATGACGAGGTCATAGCCTTCTTTGACGGCCTGCTCTGCAACCTCAGCAGGCGAAATCTTAGGTAAAGTGAAGATCAAATCGGCGCGGATTTTGGCGGCATCTAGAGCGGCTATAATATCCGGCAGCTTCATAGGGTTGGGCTGATCATCTCCAGAGGCTGGATTCATAATCAGACGGGCTCGCTTAAATTCTGACCCATCAGTGCTGGACATCTGCTCTTTCGTACGGGTTGAACCCATCAATTATGCTGGCAATAGCTTCATTATGAATGCGATCGCGACGATGATGATCCAGATTCCTCTAGCCCCTCTCAAAAAAGACAGTGCCATCTCGCTAGTCGCCCTGCTGGCACGACGATACTAGAGGCAAGATCGCTAGGTATGGCTCATGGTCAAAGTTCTACATCGGCCTGCAGCGCTGCCGCAAGTTCAGGAATGTCCCGTTCCGGTTCTTTGTGCAGAATTAAGAGCTGGCTTCCACAGCGTCGGTAGGTTTTGTCTAGCTCTTTTAAGGAACCCAGCAGGTATGCCACTCGGGCCGGGGCCACGTCGTCTCGCTCTAGAATATGCGGATCTAAGCAGAAAAGCCCAATGACTTTAGCGGTTCTCGCCCGAGCGGCAGCTAGCCCTACATTATCGGCCCCTCTTAAGTCCCGTCGGTGCCAGAATAAAACAAGATCAGACATGTCAGTTACTCAGCTCACTCTGGAGTTTGAGTACTTCTGTGCCGTCTTCTTGCTCAATGACGAGGGCGGGGTTGTCATCTGAGCCGTGGCGGGTGACTTCGTTGCCTTTAGTTGTGCGTGAAATTGTTGAGTGATGAATTTCTTTGAGGGTTCCTTCTGCTTCTCCGTTGCCCCAGGCCCAGGCTACTTTCTGGCCGGTCTTTAGCTGTTTTGACATGTCATTGACTCATTTGTTTTGACAGGCACCCCCGAACGGAAAGGCTTTCGTTCGGGGATGCCTGCTGCTAACAGATCTACTAACTGAATTATGAATACTTTTGTAGAGTCAAAAAATCGATCTTGAGTTAGAGATTTTCAATCTCAAGCCCATCATTACCCAGGGGTTGAGTTGAGAGATACTGGCCGTTAGAGAAAAAATTGACATCGTGTAGCCCAATGGCTACACTTTGGTCATGCCTTGAAATTCGCAAAACTGAAGCCTATGCCAAGTGGCTAGATAATTTGCGTGATATTCGTGTACGGTCCCGCATCCTCGTAAGAGTTGAGCGCTTAGCAACCGGAAACCCTGGAGATGTTAGACCTGTAGGTGAAGGTGTTTCAGAGTTGCGCATCGACATTGGCCCTGGCTACAGAGTTTATTACAAGCAACAGAGATAAGAGGTTGTCGTCTTGTTGGCTGGCGGAGATAAAAGTACCCAGGCGAAAGATATCAAAACAGCCTTACGTTTAGCCCAAAACCTCTAGGAGTTCACTATGGTCAAAACAGTTACGACCTCTTATGACGTGGCTGAGCATCTTCGTACACTTGAGGAGATGGCTGCTTATCTAGAAGCTAGCATTGAGGAAGCGAACGGAGACGCTGCCTTGATTGCTAAAGCTCTAGGTGATATTGCCCGTGCTAAGGGGATGTCTCAGGTCGCACGTGATGCAGGTCTATCCCGTGAAAGTCTTTACAAAGCCCTTTCAGGAGAGCGCAGCCCCACTTTTGAAACAATCTTAAAGGTCATAGCTGCACTGGGTTTAAAGCTCAGTGTTGAAGCCGGATTTGTGCATGACACGGTGGTCTAAAGTCAACGGCTGAAAACTATTGCAGTTGCCGAAGCTACTGTTGAGATGCTCTTTCTGCAAGGTCCTCAGAATGTTCGTTTCATCCCATTCATTCATGGGTTGTTAGGCAACAGCTCGTCAAGTAGCTGCAAAAGGGCTGCATGCTCTATGGGCTTGACCATGTGGGCATCAAACCCGGCTTCGCTCGACCTGCGGCGATCCTCTTCTTGGCCCCAGCCCGTCAGAGCCACCAGCACCATCTTTTTGCCCCACGGCTGCTCTCGAATTTTGCGGGCGACTTCATAGCCATTTAGCTTCGGTAGGCCAATGTCGAGCAGCACGATATCGGGCCGGAACTCTGCCGCTGCTTCAAAGCCAGCTAAGCCGTCAGCAGCCCTGCGGGTTTCGTCGCCTGTAGATTCAAACAGTAGCTCTAGTGACCAAGCGGCGTCTTCATTGTCATCGACGATTAAGATGCGGCAGGTCTGGCCGTTTGTGGGTTCACTCATTGCGTTTTGGGGAGATTGTGATGTTAACAAATTAGCCAGGATAGGTAGACGGATTATAAATTCACTGCCTTGGCCGAGTCCTGGACTATCGGCACTAACGGAGCCATTGTGCATTTCAACAAGTTGTTTGACAAGGGTGAGGCCAATGCCGAGACCGCCTTGAGATCGCACTGCCCCCCCGTCCACCTGCGTAAACAAATCAAACACATGGGGCAACATGTCTGGTGCAAGGCCGATGCCGGTATCTTTCACTGACACGATCACCTCGCTCTCTTGCTGCTCGACCGTGAGCCAAATTTGTCCACCGGGTTCGCTGTACTTGCTGGCATTGGTCAATAGATTGCTGATCACCTGAGCGATGCGTACCGAATCGGCATCGAGATAGATCGGCTGCGGTGGCTGCGTCACCGTTAGCTCATGCTGAGCCAGGTCAATGAGGGGACGACTGGTTTCAATGGCTTGCTCAATAATTGACGAGAGTTCAACCCGTTCGCGGCGCAGATCTATCTTGCCTCGACTGATGCGGCTCATGTCGAGCAAATCATCCACCAGCCGCACCATTTGCGTGAGCTGCCGCTCCATCATGGCCTGCACCCGTTCGACGGTCTCACTATTGGGTTCGGCCACCTTCATAATCTCTAGGCCGTTACGAATCGGGGCCAGCGGGTTCCGCAGTTCGTGGGCCAGGGTGGCGAGGAATTCGTCTTTGCGGCGATCGTTCTCAGACAAATCTGCTGCGAACTGCCGTAGGTTTTGGACAAGCCCTATGCGTTCTTCTGCAAGCCGCTTGTAGGCTTCTATGTCGGTGCAGGTGCCAAACCATTTCGTAATCTGTCCAGTCTCATCTCGCACCGGCAAGGCTCGACCCAAAAACCAGCGGTACTCCCCTTCTTTAGACCGGAAGCGATACTCAATTTCGTAGGGTTCCCCCGACTGGACAGACTGCTTCCAACCATCGGTAGCCTTCTGGAGATCGTCTGGATGGAGCGGCGCACTCCAGTTCTCACCGAGGCTTTCTTCTGGACTGCAGCCAGTAAACTCATACCAGCGGCGATTGAAGTACTCGGTATAGCCGTCGGCTCTTGTCACCCAAACCATTTGGGGCATCGTGTCGGCAATCTGCTCAAAACGGGCCTCGCTCTCTCGTAGTCGCGTCTCGGCCTGCCGCTGGGCAGAAATATCGATCACCACCCCCGGCATCACGGCCTGCCCTAACTCATTCTGCTCGATTTGACCGCGAGAAACGACCCAGCGATCGCACCCCTCTGAACCCACTAGCCTAAATTCAAGGTTGTAATCTTCACCCGTCTCTAAAGTCCGCTTTAACGCCGCCGTCACTAGCTCTTGGTCGTCTGGGTGGATAGACGGCATAAAGATTGAAAGGGGTCCATTCGCGGCTTCTGCAGGGGCGACACCGAAAATGCGGGCGGTGTTTTGAT
>JBAUJD010000551.1:0-3659 GCA_049683515.1 Thermosynechococcaceae cyanobacterium
ATCTATACCCGAGGGATGATCCGTCGCTTTGCCAATACGCTCGGCCTAGATGGTGCCAAGTTAGTGGCTAGTTTGGGGGGCAGTCAACCCGCCCAAAAGAACTTAGTCAAGGCGAAGCGAAGTGGCGGTAGCAGCGGTAGCGGCGGTGGTTTGAAGCCCTTTCATCTGTATCTGCTCTATATCGTGATTATCTTAGCGGCAGGCAGCGGCCTCTCCTACATGATTAATCAGTCCGCCCTCACTGCAGGGGATGAAGCCGCGGTGAAGCCTTCCTCTGCAGAGAACAACTCATCCTCCTCGAAGAAGGATAGTCCTAACGCAACCTCTCCCACCCCGTCTCCAGTTGCTTCGCCTGCTTCAGTTCAGGACGTAGCGGCTTCATCGGCATTGCCAAAACCCAACGCAGCTCCTTTGCGGGTTGATATGAGCCTGAAGCAAGATGCTTGGGTTGAAATTGTTGCCGATGGCAAGACCAGCTACTCAGGAATTTTGACGGCTGGCACGAGCCGTACGATTACGGCTCAGAAAAAGCTAGTGGTGCGCTCTGGAAATGCTGGCGGTGTTTTGCTGGCTGTGAACAAAAAGCCGGCTCAGTTGATGGGTCAGCCAGGAGCCATTAAAGAGCTGATTTTAGAGCCAGAAAACACAGATCAATCGAGTCAGGCTATCAACCTGAACGAATCTGCTGATGGTTAAGGACTAAATCCAGGAACGGAACGGTAGTCGCCACTGCCAGCCCGTTTGAGACAGCGGCAGTCCCAGGTAAATGGGGAGCCAGAATATAAAGCTCAGCAGCACTAGGCCAAGAATCGTCACAGCGGTGAGCTTTAGGGGGCGGCTGGCGTCGAGCCACCGATCGATTAGCCATGCTGCGGCCATGCTGCTGAAAATAGCAGCGGGTAAGTAGTGATAGATAAAGGTGCAGCGGCTTACCAGCACCCAGGGGAGCAGGTTTGCTGCATAGTTGACGCACAGATAGAGTGGTACCCACATTGTTGAATTCAGCCGGAGAGGGGCTGAGGGGGCTATGCGCTGCGATGTTTCTAGCCTTGAGAATCCCCAATAGACGAGCTGCCCCAGTAAGAGCGCCATTGCGAGGGTCGAGAACCACCAGAGTGGCGGGTTCCCCATACCATGGACATCGAAGATCCAGGGGGTAGCATCGGTGGGTAACGAGGGACCGTACACTGGCATTGGCCCATCGGGGCTAACACCTCGCTGGTAAAAATAGCTCAGCGGTCGAAGCATCCAGGGCCAGGTATACCAGGCGGCGCAATAGGGGTGAACCGCTGGACCGTCGCCAATGCGACGATGATAGCTCAGGATTTCACTGTGGACCTGCCAAAAATTGTAGTTTACGTTCTGCTGTAAATGTGGAATCCAGATGAGGCTATAGCAAGTGACGGCAATGATACCGATGTAGCCCACCATGATCAGTGGCGATAGACGGGCTAATCGGGTAGCGGGTTTCCAGGTTGGTAAAAGCCTCAAGCGAGACAGCCCATAGCACAATACCCAAACTCCGTAGGGGCCAAGGATCAGCCACAGGCCATTCCATTTGACTCCAATCGTCGCACCAATACAGATGCCGGTGAGGGTCAGCCATTGCCAGGACCGTTGTTTTTCTAGTGCGGTCAAGAAGCAGTAATGGGTCAGCAGTCCAAATAGAAGTAGATAAATATTGATCAGGGCATAGCGGGATTCCACTAGCAATAGCCCATCTAGAACGGCAAAGCCACCGGCGAATAGGGCAAAACGGGGGCGGTGGCTAAGACGATAGGCAATCCCCGCGACAATGACCGGAATCAGCGATCCCACTAGGGCGTTCATCCATCGATAGCCCCAGGGCGTAAATCCTTTCAACCCAATTGCGATCGCAATAAAATACTTTCCCAGCGGAGGATGGGCGTCGAAAAAGGGGGTATGAGTCAGGTAGTTATGCCCAAAGCGAGCAAAGTAGATCTCGTCAAAGACGAGGGTGTTGAAACGATCTAAGCCCCAAAAGCGCAGCGCGAGGGCAATGCCCCAGATCAGACCTAAGCCAAGGGGCCAAAAGAGTCGATGCTTCTGCAAGTCTAGGCTGCTCCCTGCATCTCGCCGGTGCGAATGGCGAGGGTTTGGGTTTGTTCACCCCGCTGAATCACTAGTTGGAGTTGCTGGCCGACTTCACAGTTCTCGACCAGTGTTTGCAGTTGGCTGGCGTTTTGGACGGGGTGATCATCGATACTAAGGATGACATCGCCCCACCGGAACCCAGCAGAAGCGGCGGGGGTATTGGGAAAGACCTGTACCACTAAGACGCCCTTGGTCTCAGGCAACAGGACAGGAGAATTTGGATTTCGATTATTCTCTTGGGCCGCTTCGGGAGTGAGGGTGGTCATTTGCACCCCGATATAGGGATGAAGAATTTTCTCTCCTCGGACCAACCGATCTTTAAGACTCTTGGCTTTGTCGATGGGGATCGCGAAGCCAATGCCCATGGCATCGGCTCGAATGGCGGTGTTGATGCCAATCACTTCGCCGCGATCGCTGAGCAGTGGCCCCCCAGAGTTACCAGGGTTAATAGCCGCATCGGTTTGAATAAAATCTAGGCGCTTACCAGGGATGCCAATTTCAGCGCTGGTGCGGTGCAGGGTACTGATGATGCCGAGGGTGACGGTGTTGTCGAGGCCGACAGGGTTGCCGACGGCGATCGCCCAATCCCCCACTTCTACTTGCTCAGAGTTGCCTAAGGGAGCCACCGGCAAACGCCCCTCTACGTTTTGTAATTTGACGACAGCGAGATCAGAGACTTCATCAACGCCTTTTACTTCGCCCTTATATTCTCTGCCATCTTTGAGGGTGACCAAAACAATATCGGCCTTGCTGACCACATGGGCATTGGTGAGCACAATACCGCTCTCGTCAATAATAAAGCCAGAGCCTTGGCCCCTAAGCCGGTCTACATGGGGGTTGCGAGGGAACGCATCAGGACCAAAGAATTCTCGTAGAGAGGGATCATCAAAAAAAGAGTCTGCCGAGGACTGTTGAATCGTTTGCTCAGTGTCAATGCGGACGACGGTGGGACCAACCTTATCGAGGGCTTCGGCAATAAAATTTCGCGGTTTCGATGAGTCTGGCTTCGCAACAAGCTGATCCACCGCATCGATAGGAATCGTGGCGGGGTGAATCATGATGCGGGTCGGCACATCTGCAAGGGCGACAGAGGGCATAATACCGAACCAGAGCAGAGCAATCAAACTCAACAAGAACACCCACCTTGGGGCTAACGGGCTGGGCACTGTCTGGCTCATAGGTGTCCTCAATTGGGCAGCAACGCTTTACGCTATAACAAGTTTAATCGTTTCCACCCTTCACGGCGTAATTTGCCAGTGGGGTTCTCCGTACTGAGTTCTGTCCGACCCATCATGACCCAATTTTCTGCCCCTGAGCAAATGAATGCCGCGCCCAATGCTGACCCAAAATACGGTGAGCGAGCTATCGAAGCGGGTGAACTAACCACATTCCCGAATCCTCGACCGGGACGGCGCTACAGCATTCAAATTTCACTGCCGGAATTTACCTGTAAGTGCCCATTTTCAGGCTACCCTGACTTTGCTACGATTCACCTCACCTACAGCCCCGACCAGAAAGTAGTAGAGCTAAAGGCACTGAAGCTG
>JBAUJD010000552.1:0-2003 GCA_049683515.1 Thermosynechococcaceae cyanobacterium
ATCCAGATTCTATCTTTGATATTCAAGCCAAGCGCTTTCACGAATATAAGCGGCAGCATTTGAATGTACTGCATATTATTACGCTGTACAACCGGATCAAGCATCATCCAGAACTAGAAGTGACCCCTCGCACTTTTATCTTTGGGGGCAAGGCTGCACCGGGGTATTGGATGGCGAAGCTGATCATTAAGCTGATCAATGCGGTGGCAGAGGTGGTGAATGGTGACCCAGACGTTTGCGATCGCATCAAGGTCGTCTTCATGCCCGACTTCAACGTCACCAACAGTCAACGCATTTATCCCGCAGCCGATCTCTCGGAGCAGATTTCCACAGCCGGCAAAGAAGCGTCAGGAACCGGCAACATGAAATTCTCGATGAATGGAGCCTTAACCATTGGCACCCTGGACGGAGCCAATATCGAAATTCGAGATGCTGTTGGTGCTGAGAACTTCTTCCTATTTGGACTCACCGCTCAAGAAGTCGCTGACTGCAAAGCCAACGGCTATCAGCCCCAGACCTATTACGACGGCAACCCAGAGCTAAAAGAGGCCATCGACTTGATTCGCTCAGGCTACTTTTCCCACGGGGATGGCAGTCTCTTTCAACCCCTTGTGGACGGACTTTTGAATCAAGATCCGTACTTAGTGCTGGCGGATTACCCCTCCTACATTGACTGCCAAGATGCCGTAGGGCAGGCCTTTAACGATCGAGAAAACTGGACCCGCACAGCCATTCTCAACGTCGCTCGGATTGGAAAATTCTCATCTGACCGAGCCATTCGTGAGTACTGCCAAGACATCTGGCACGTCAGCCCTGTCCCCATTGAGCTTGAGAACTATGAGCAGGCTAAAGCAAGCCTCTCTGGCAAGCACTGCCTTGATGCAGACGCCTGTCCGTTTTAACCTGCCCAAGGATAATAGAAGCCTCGGCCACAGGTATAATAACTAGCGCAGGGCGACCCTTCAAAAAGCAAGTGGTCACCCCATCAGAGCGACTGTATCTGCATTGCAGCAGTCGCTTGTCTGACAGTGGCAAACAGATTGAGGAAGAGACATGATTGCGTTTCTGGTTCTAGGCATCAAGATATTTTTTCTGGCTGCGTTTGGAATCCCTCTCACCCACGCAATTTTTAGGCTCATTACAGAAGCCACTCAAAAAGAGGGTTGATTTCCCTAAGCAGTCCGCTACGGTACTGTAGCGGACTGCTGTTTAGCGATTTCAGGCTTGACTACAAAAGGCTACGCAGCATCCAAGCCGTTTTTTCATGAATCTGCAGCCGTTGAGTCAACAGATCGGCAGTGGGTTCGTCGTTGGCCTTATCTGCGGTGGGGAACACTGACCGAGCGGTACGGACCACGGCCTCTTGTCCCTCTACTAGCTCACGAATCATCTCTTCTGCGGTGGGGACACCCTCCGCTTCAGGGATAGAGGTAAGCTGGCTATACTCTTTGTAGGTGCCAGGGGCTGGGAAGCCGAGGGCGCGAATTCGCTCTGCGATCGCATCCACCGCCAGCGCCAATTCGTTGTACTGCCCTTCAAACATCAGGTGCAATGTCTGAAACATTGGCCCCGTCACATTCCAGTGAAAATTATGGGTTTTCAGATAGAGGGTATAGGTATCGGCCAGTAGGTGAGCCAGACCGTCGGCAATATCTTGTCGTTTCTTTTCGTCTATGCCGATATTGATGGGCATTGAAGTTGCTGGCATAATTCAGGACTCCTTTTCAATAAAAGAACTAAGCAAGATGCATTTTGAGCACCGCAGGGGTTGCCCGTCGGATTCGACAGCGAATGGTGTCATGGCCCAGTCGAGTGCAGGCTTCATACCGATGACAGCCCGAAAACCCATAGTAACGCCCTTCAACTTCTAAAACCTCAATGGGTTCCTGCAGGCCAATTTCAGCAATGGAAGCCATCAGAGCCTTAACTTTATCTGGATCGTTCTGACGATACAGTGGGCGGTGAA
Source organism: Thermosynechococcaceae cyanobacterium (assembly GCA_049683515.1). Classification (GTDB taxonomy): domain Bacteria; phylum Cyanobacteriota; class Cyanobacteriia; order Thermosynechococcales; family Thermosynechococcaceae; genus RCC1774. Next base: position 1,967 of record JBAUJD010000552.1, read on the forward strand.
TGTCTTTAAGGGCAAGATTTTCCACTCGAACCACAGC
>JBAUJD010000553.1:0-5922 GCA_049683515.1 Thermosynechococcaceae cyanobacterium
TCATGACTTTGAAACAGCCCTGTCCCAGGGGGGTACGAACTTAGTGGGTTTCAGGCATTTTTGAGGCCACAAAACTCTAAAAACAGAGGCAAATTGAACTTTTCAGAGGCTGAAACGACCAATCTTCGTTACCCCCTTGGACGATTACGACACTGGATAAGGGTTCCAGCTATCGACATTAGAAAACTTGAAACCTATTCACGTTTAAAAATGCTGATTTCTGCACACGTTATTTCAAGAAATTTCCTTGTTTAAACCAAATAAATCTTAATTTGAGTGGTACTAGTATAAGTAAAGTTTTATCTATAGCGGTAAGCTACGGTTTTAATTTAGAATTGTTGAGTGGTTATTGAGCAGTGGCTCATCTCGCAGTCCTAAAGCCAGAATAGAATCTATTCTGACTGTTCGATGTCATAGATGATCCTCTCTCGTTTAAAAACTTCTTGAATAGAGATAAAGACTTTCTAGAAAATGACCCAAAGCCAGCAACCTATAAAACGAACATTCTTCTGGCATCTTACAGAAACGAAGATATACCCATCAGAAGTGATTCGAGAGAGGCGATAATTCCAGAACTCTTTCAGGAAAAGGGCTTTAGCCTTTCTTAAATCTCTGGAATCATTTGGGATTGCTATAACATGAGATAAAGTTATTTTACTGTCAAGATTTATGCTTCGAATTGGTTTCAACAAAAAATAGGAAAAACCTTAGGAATGACACAAATTAAATTATATAAGTTATCTATTGGTTATGAGTAAAAATAATAGTTTATTGGCTTTTGAGCAGTTGCCAGAAACACTTAGTCAAGTGCAAGAAAATATTGATTTTTTTTCCAGAATCTATGATCAAATTAATGAACTGCAACATAATCTTTCGTCCTTAAAATCTAAAATAACTGAACAAGAAAAAGTATTTCAAGATAACTTAGATCCGGTTAATGTATTGTTGATGGCATTGAAAAACAATAGCGAGACCTTTCAGGGGTATTCATTAGGGTTATTTGATCAGGCTAAAAGTCACAATTCTGATTTCTATGAAACCGTTAATCAGTCTTTATCAGCTTTAAAGAAAAAACTTGATGAATGCAGTACTCAGGCATCTAGCTTAAATGAAAAAGGACAATCTCTCAATGAAGCATTTGAATCTCAACTACAAGAAATTCAAGCCAACACAACTGGCTTTCAATCGCTTTTAGAGGCAATGAAGAGTGAATTTGAGAATCGAAAGACTTCACTAATAGAGAGCTTTGACTCTTTTGAGCAAGGAACTCAAGAACGGATCCTGTCACTGGCTGAAAATTATTCAGTATTGTTAGATGAAGGAGAAAATCATCTCTATGAGCTAGAGGGTTTATTAGACAATACTTCTGGCGAGACGATTTTAGTGTTAAGTCAGAAATTTGAAGAAGAGACTTTAACGGAATTGGCACAATTTGTGGGAGAGTTAAGTGAATTGATTGAAGGAGTTGGAATTGCTGGAGAGGTTTCTGAGAATTTATTGCAGGGAGAAGTGGAATCTGTGCTTGATAAACTGAGTGAAGTAACCCAGTTAATTGAGCAAATCAAACCTGTTTTAGACTTGGTGAAGGAGATGTTATGAGTGGTGAGTTTGAAGAAAAAACGACATCAATGCTGCAAACATCTGGAGTAGATGACATTGACGAATCTACCCTTAATATGATTGGCGAGGTAGCGTCTCAAGTAGCTGAATATAGCAATATTATGAATCAATCAGCATCCGAATTTGAAGCGGTGCTGGCAGCAGCACAAGACAAATTTCAGGAACTGGGCGATCGCCTAGCCACCACAGTCATATCGGCTGAAGTAGAATCGTTTCAAGCAGGGGTTGGTATCGAAGCGCGGCTAACGGATACTTTAGAGCAGCTTCAGACAGCAATGAGTGATTGGGAAAGCGAAATCTCCAGCGTTCAGACTGTTTGGGCGGCGGAGTGCGATCAAACAATAGAGGCTCTTGATGTGCTTGACGAAGAGCTGAATCAGCTAGAGGATACTTTTACCCAAGCACAGCAGGATATTCAAGATGCTTCATCAGGATTTGACGAATTGATTTCTCAATTAACCGCAAAGGTGCAGTCGTTTCAAAGCAGGCTCAACATAAGTTTTGAGGTTCTGACAGCAGACCTTACGGATACGAACCAAACGGCATTGATTGAAAGCTTTGATGGCTTGAGTGAGCAAGTTGGCGAAGTGCAAAAGACTCAGCTAAGTCAAAATTTTACACAATATTCTGATGACCTGAATCAGTTGTACAGCAATTTTGACACCGAAATAGATGTCATAGGGAATGACCTTAAAGATCGCTTTATCCAGTTGTTCGAAGATTCTGGTCACTACTGTACTAATGAGGCTAAGAATGAGCTAGAAGCTGCTATGCGTGACACGATTGAAGATGTAATGGCAGATTTTGTATCAGAGATCTCAGAAAACTTAGTACTGATGGAGGTTGGGTCAAGTGTGACTAGTTCTTTGAGTCCTGTGTTGCCAGAGTTAGTTGTGGCAAAAAAGGCAGCGGAATTAGTGAACGCTGGATTGGACTTCGTAGACGATTTATTTTGAGCTGGATTGTGGAGGAACAAAATGGACGATAAGCCCTTATTGGGGGATGAGGTGAGCGATCTCTTGGAGTCTGTTACAGGACACCTAAGTCAGGTTGCTGAGGATATGCAGATAGCACAGACAACCCTCGACACTATTGGAGGGGATCTGACTCAAAAAACAGAGTCGGTGCAAAGCACCCTTGAACAAGTTGAGACTGCCATTACGACGTTTAAAACCGCTATCGCCAATCAGCCTGACGTGATTGAAGCGGTAATTGCAGAGATTGAGGAGCAAGTTGAGGCGATTCAGCCAACCCTTGCTGAACATCACAGAGCAATCTCGACTGATATTCAGACGGCTCAAGACAAAATTGAGGTATTTCAGACTCAGGTTAAAGAAAAGCAAACGCAAGTGGCTCAGTTGAGTGAACAATTGCAAACGGCACTGGTACAGGTGCAGGGACTCTTTCAGGCATCTCAGGAGGATTTGCTGAGTGCGCTTGAAACGGCAAATGCTGAGGTTGAAGCGCTGGAGGAACACATTACGCAAATTCAAACTACAACGCATGAACAAGTGGCTAGTTTGACCGAGACAATGACGCAAAGCCAGCAGGATATGGAGACTCAGGTACAAACAATGTCAGAAAGCCTGACCATAGAGCAGGCTAATTTTGGCGATCTGCTAGCGAATTTGAGCCAGAATGTCATGAAATCTCAAGTAGATCATTTATTAGACCAAGGTCAGGACAAGATTGAGCGGGAGCTAAAGGACATTATTGACCGAGCGGTTTCACAAATTACCGAAACAGTGAGCTATCTGCAACAAAAAGTGACGGACAGTCATTCAGAGGCAGCTTACGCCCGCTCGGCGATTGAACCTTTGATTGATGAAGTTGAGGGGCTATTTGATTCGTTACAAAATTTGATTTAAGGATTGATGCGATGGCAGTTTCAGAGTCAGGGTTGGCGTCACTCTATACCCTTCAAGCCGCAAGCGAAGAGGCGCACGGGAACTGGTCGGAGGCGATTGACCAGCTATCAGCAGCAACAGAACCGCTTTTGATGGGTTTGGAGGCATTGGAGGAACGATCTCAAGCGCTGCTGGATCAGGTTTCAACCTCGCAAGACACGTTTGAGGCGGATATAGAAGAGCTTGTGGCTACGCTAACTGAACTCAAAAGTCAGCTTGATGGGTTTCAAAATGAACTAGAGCAGGAATTTACGCAAACCCAAACGGAGATCGCCAGTCTGGATGAACAGGTGGATGGGTTGGTGGCTGAACTGGAGGATGGGTTTCCAGCCCTTGAGGCGACGGTTACGGCGTTTACGGAAGGGTTAGAAGAAGCAGGGCTAGCCCTACAGCAAACGGTTACAGAAACGCAATCCTATTTGGCGGATGACTTTGTCAGTGAGCTACAAGTGCATCAGTTGGATATTACACAACGGGCTGAGACGTTGCACAGTTTTATAGCAGAAGAATGCGTCAGCACCGTGACTGAAAAAACGACGGAGTTTACTCAGCACCTTGATGATGTGGTAGAACGACTGAAGGCAAAATTTGAGGAGGTTCATACCCAAATGGAGCAGGAGGTGCAAACCACGGTGCAGCGCACGGGGGATGAAATTCAGGATCGGTTGTGTAGCGATTTGTTACGGACTGCGAATGATTTAGAGCAGTTAGCGTCTCGGTTAAGTCAAGTGATTGATACGACGGGGACGACAATTGGCACGTCAAAAGAGGCGTTATTGACGGGGATGAATACCACCAATATTGGCATAAACACAGTGATTGGAATTTTTAGGGAGCTTCAGGAGTTACTGGAGCAGGTCAGCTAGAGTTGCTTCAGTTTTTCAAATTCTGAGCGCTCCCGCTTGAGTTCAATTTGCTTAGACTTATACTCTGTTAAACGAGATTTAGTCTGCCCCTGCTGTTTATCAGTGCTTGTAGAGTGGGCTTGCAGATTTTCATTGGCGGTCTCTATTGCTTCACGTATGCGCTGAGCTTCAGTATCTAGAGCAAGGTTGATAGTTTGTGAAATGTTATCCGTCAGATTTCTGGAAAGATCTTGGTAGTAGTTAAACACCCTTTCTTTAAGTCGTTCTCCTTCTTCATGATGTTTTTTAGTCTGAACTTTTTTGTAGCTTGAAATTAAAGAACCGAGAACGGGTAACAATAATAAAAGGGGTAAGACAGCAAAAGCAGGGTGAGTGTTAGCAAGACCAAATGCTCCTCCAAATATGCCGATCATAGAAATAATTCCAGTAACCTGACTTCTTGTATTTTTAAAGAGGTATCCGCCCAGAGACTCTTGGTTATAGCGAACCTCACAATCACAGGCGACGATAGAAACCTTAAGAATTTTTTCAAGATTGATCGGTTGTAGTGATTTTTGGAATTCATCAGGCAAGGATACTTTCGGGATCACATTTAATGCTTTGATGATCCGCTGCATCATACCCATCCAGCCCCCATCACTATAATTTGAGCAGAGTTGGTTCCATTCTTGGGTTGTCCATTCAGAAAGTTCTGAACGGCATAAATACATTAACTCTTGATTGACTCCATCAGGAGTATTCGCTGTAGATGAATGGAGCTGCAAAAAATGGAGATCGCCCCGTTGTTGAATCCGAGACTCCAGGGTATTCACTTTATCGCGAATTTTGCTGGGAAGGCTAGATTTACGAACTTTATCGCTTAAATTTCGCTTCGATTGATCTAAATCAATTTTAACCTGTCGAAAAAACTTATCTCGCTCATCACTTGCCTTGCGTACCGCTTTGCGAATAGTTTCTTTTAGTTCTGCAGATTTACTAGATCCAAGATTTTGTTCTATCTGCTCTATTTCTTTTGCGATGGCCTGTTCCTGACTGCTCAAGATTTGATCAATTTGGTCAATTTGTTGCGCGACTTGAGGTTTAAGTCGTGCCAATAATATTTCTTCAATAGCTTCACTTGTGGTGAATACTGATAATCGTTGACTAAACTGTATTAAGTCAGGTTGGGCACCTGATTCGATCATGGTTCCGCGTGGAGTATTGGGGTTAAATAATTCTAGAGAAAGGGTAACTAACTCAACGGTTTGATTTAAATTTTGAATTTTAAGCCAAGTAGAAATTTCTGCTGCACCTGAAAGTTCTTGGTCTTGCCAGTCTTGTCCAAGCCTTGGGGTATCTATTACCAAAAAGATATGGGGTACTTGACCAGCAGCACGTTGAATAAAGGCTTGTTCCGCCGCTGATAAAAGCTCCTTTGAATTCACAACTAAACACAGAACGTCACAATTTGATAATTGCTGATAAAATTCATCTGATTTTTCGAGAATGGATTGAGTTTTAAAGAGTAGAGCAGGTGATTTTTCGCTAGT
>JBAUJD010000554.1:0-2834 GCA_049683515.1 Thermosynechococcaceae cyanobacterium
CAACACAGGCTGAGAGTAGATTGGTCTCTAGCTTCAGATGAGGATACTTATCGGCCAAGGTGGAGTAAGCCGCTGCTATGAAGGTGATGCTAATCGCTAAATGGGAATAGGTGTCGGCGCTGACATTGAGATGTAAAAAGATAGCCGCAAAGACTGCGATCAGTCCGAGCAGACCCACGCTTGGAATCTTAAATGACTTGTTGAGGGTAGGGGAAATCATATATTTTCGTCGGTCGCGACACAGAATCTAAATGAAACGATAGGGCCGGTGATTTTATTCTTATTTTCTGTTTGACATGCTTAAAGATTAAGCTGAAGCCACCGGATGATCTCAAAGGTTGGCATCACTTTGTGTAACAGCTTATCGATCATGGGCCATCTCTTGTGCGATTTGCGCTGCTATCTTAGAGAGCTGTGACAAATCGCGGGGACGCTGCAGCGATTGGATCGGGCAGACCTGGGCGAGGGCCGCACATTGAGTAAAATGAGCGGCATCGCGGGTGGGTAAGATTGCTTTAAGGCCAGAAAATCGCATCAGTTCAGTGATGGCTTGGGGCAGCGGTAAGGGCGGTGCCACCGCGAACTGTGGGGCTGACCCCAATATAAAAATGCGGTGAAGCGGCTGGGGGCCAAGGTCGGGCTGCACATTAATCTGATACAAGTGCTTGTGCGGCAGCACCTGGGAGGGAGCATTAATCTTGAGACGCTGAGCCATCTCTGGATAGAGCTTAATGGGGGTGGCTGCGATCGCAACCCGTGCCGTCTCCGTCAAATCAATGGCAGCCAAATCATCGGTCAATAGCGGATAGCCTTGGGCATAGAGCGCCGCTGCCATTGATGATTTACCTTCGCCAGAATCTGCGAGAAAGATAACGGCTTTGCCCTCAATACTGACCGCACTGCCGTGAAGGACGAGATAGTTCCTTTGGTGCAGCACCAAGGCCATTACAATACCGATTAGGGCTTGACGCACCTGCAACCCCGGCGCATGGGGCGCGGGGATGACGGTGACGTGGTTGCCATCCTTTACTAAAAAAACGCCTACCCCATTCAGGTACACAACGGCAGATTGAGCCTGAATCTGAAACCCAATGGGCTGCTCTAGAAGGGCTTCAGGAACATGATCGCGCAGATCGCCGGGTTGCAGTTGCACCACAACTGGCTCTGTGATCGTGGCCTGTGGCGCAATGGGCAATTCTGGAATCGGGAAGTCAGACTGTAGCGTTAGCCCAAAGGCTAGGTGGGTAAAGCCCGTATTGGTTGGCTCACCTAAATATTCGGCAGAGATGAGAGAAGAGGGCTGAGTCAACACGGGTGGGGGCTGAATAATCGTCAAATTGCGTTGTATAAGGCTAGAACACGAGTCTAACTGCGCCACAATCTTAACTGATTCATTTCAGAACGGAAAGAATGGGCTATTTAACCTCTTGCATGAATCACCATTGCTAGAAGATTCAGCGGTCCTCATCAGGGTCTTACGGGTTAAAGGGGGGATTTCAGCAGGTCTAAAAGCTCGGCCTCGGTCAACAGAGGCACCCCCAGCGCCTCGGCCTTCGTTAACTTAGATCCTGCCTCCGCGCCAGCTAAAAGATAATCTGTTTTTTTACTCACAGACCCCGTCACTTTGCCCCCGGCAGACTGAATCATCTCCTTGGCTTGATCTCGCTTGAGGGTGGGCAGGGTGCCGGTAATCACAAAGGTTTTGCCGCTGAGGGGTTGCGCCCCTAGCGCCACAGGCTGCTCTGACTTGAGCTGGAGGCCCAAGGCATGAAGTCGCTCTATTAAGGTTTGATTCGAGGGGTGACTAAACCAATCGACAACCGCCTGGGCGATTTCAGGGCCAATACCGTAAATAGCGGAGATCTCTTCCAGGGATGCAGCAGAGAGCTGATCGGCTGCGGGGAATGCCTCAGTCAAAAGCTGAGCATTGACGCTGCCGACATGGCGAATACCGAGGCCGTAGAGAACCCTAGACCAAGGCTGCTGTTTGGATTTTGCGATCGCATCCACTAATTTCTGCGCTAGCTTGTCCCCCATGCGTTCTAGGGTCAACAGGCGCTCAGGGCTTAGCTCGTATAGGTCAGCCACCGACTGCACCATCTGCTGATCAATGAGTTGGTGAATCCATTTCTCACCCAAGCCATCGATATCTAACGCGCCGCGACTGACCCAATGCACCAAGTCCCCTTTAACAATGGCGGGACAGGTTGAATTAATGCAGCGCGTCACCGCCTCGCCTTCGGGCTGCACCGCAGGTTCCCCACAGGCCGGACAATGAGTGGGCATTACAAACCGCTGTGCGCCAGTGGGTCGTAAATCCGGCAGCACCCGCAACACTTCAGGGATAATCTCCCCGGCTTTACGAACGACGACGGTATCACCTAAATGGAGGTCGAGTTCAGTGATGCGATCGCGGTTATGCAATGTCGCCCTAGATACGGTGGTTCCAGCCAACTGAACGGGCTTAAATTCTGCCACTGGCGTCAAGGCTCCGGTACGGCCCACGTTGACGGTAATTTTTTCGACCCGCGTGGCGGCTTCTTCTGGCGGATATTTCCAGGCGATCGCCCAGCGCGGAAATTTCTGGGTGAAGCCCAGTTGCTCCTGCAGCGCCAAGTCATTGAGCTTAATCACCACCCCGTCGGTGAGATAGGGCAAATCAAGCCGCTTTAGATCCCAGTCGGTGTAGTATTGCTCCACCTCGGCTAAGTCAGCACACCGACGCCGATTCGGATTGACTCGAAACCCTAGTTTCTGCAGCGTTTCGAGTGCGTCCCATTGGGTCTGTGGAGCCGGTAATGTATCGGTGGCTCCAGATAAATGGAGGGTGTAGG
>JBAUJD010000555.1:0-3893 GCA_049683515.1 Thermosynechococcaceae cyanobacterium
CTGCCCCACCAGATTACGGCAGTGTACGGAGAAATGTTGCCTCGCCAGCCCTTACGTTTTCTGTTGGCCGATGATCCGGGTGCGGGAAAAACGATCATGGCGGGGTTATTGATCAAAGAGCTGAAAATCAGGGGGGATTTAGAAAGGTGCCTGATTGTTGCCCCAGGTAGTCTGGTGGAGCAATGGCAAGATGAGCTTTATAAAAAATTTGACTTGTCCTTCGATATTCTGACTCGTGATCAAGTTGAAGCTTCTCGATCTGGGAACCCATTCGATGAAAAAAGCTTTTTGATCGCGCGGCTTGATATGTTGAGTCGAGATGAAGCTTTACAAGATAGCTTTACAGCTTCTCAGGACTGGGACTTGGTGATCTGCGACGAAGCTCACAAGATGTCTGCCAGCTATTTTGGGGGCGAGGTCAAATACACAAAGCGATATAACCTGGGACGGTTGCTGGGTGGGCACTGTCATCATTTTCTATTGATGTCTGCGACGCCCCACAACGGCAAAGAGCCAGACTTCCAGCTATTCATGGCGCTTCTGGATGCCGATCGCTTTGAGGGTAAGTTTCAAGACGGCGTGCATCAAATGGATGTGTCTGACTTGATGCGGCGTTTGACCAAAGAGGAGTTGGTCAAGTTTGACGGGAAGCCTCTATTCCCTGAACGATGTGCATACACGGCGACGTATAAGCTTTCAGCACCAGAGCTGGGTTTATACAGTGAGATCACAGACTATGTGCGGGAAGAAATGAACCGAGCGGAGCGGTTCGGTTCCCAGGATCAGAAACGAAGGCTGAACGTTGGTTTTGCCCTCCAAATTTTGCAGCGTCGCTTGGCCTCTTCCCCTGCAGCCATTTATCAGTCTTTGATCAATCGTCGGGAGCGTTTGGAGCGGCGACTCAACGAAGAGGCACAGAATTTGCGTCAGGGTCTGAGTGAGGCGCTACCTGAGCCAACGTTTAGCCTCAATATTAGTGCAGATGCCTGGGATGAGGAGGACAGTCCCCAGGAAGAGTTGGAACGGTTCGAGCAAGAGGTGGTGGATCAAGCAACGGCCTCGCGCACCATTGAAGAACTTGAAATTGAGATTGACACCCTCAGAAGACTGGAGGCGCAAGCCAGAATTGTCAAAAATTCAATGCGAGATACGAAATGGACTGAGTTAAGTCAGATTCTAGATCACCCATTGATGAAAGATGCCAATGGCAATCGCCGCAAGCTGATTATTTTCACTGAGTTTAGAGACACATTAACCTACCTGGCTGACCGAATCCGTAATCGACTAGGGAAGTCAGAGGCGGTCATTACGGTGCATGGAGGTGTTCAGCGACAAGAGCGTAGCAAGCTACTGGATCAGTTTAGATATGACAAAGAAGCTTTGGTGCTGTTGGCTAACGATGCTGTGGGTGAAGGCGTTAACCTACAGTGCGCCCACTTGATGGTCAATTATGATTTGCCGTGGAATCCAAATCGCCTAGAGCAGCGCTTTGGCAGAATTCATCGCATTGGTCAAATGGAGGTTTGTCACCTATGGAATTTGGTGGCCAATGAAACCCGCGAAGGGGATGTTTACTGCAAGTTATTGAAGAAGTTAGAGGCTGAGCGCAAAACCCTCAAGGGTCGCGTGTTCGATATCTTAGGTAAGCTATTTGCAGATAAAAGCCTCCATGAGCTATTAATTGAGGCCATTCGCTATGGTGACGATCCAGAGGTGAAGGCCCGTTTGGATCAGGTCATTGATAGCACGGTCAATCGCGATCGCTTAATCCAACTCCTAGAAGAAAAGGCACTGGTCCATGAGACGTTAACACCAGCCAAGCTAGATGACATTCGAGAGCAAATGGAGCGGGCGCAGGCAAGGCGGCTGCAGCCTCACTTTATTCAGTCTTTCTTTCTAGAAGCCTTTCAGCACTTGAATGGACAATTTGCGCTCAGGGAAACGGGGCGGTTTGAGATTAAGCGGGTGCCAGGGACGATTCGAGATCGAGATCGCATCCGAGGACGGGGCGACGTAATTCAGGCGCGCTACGAGCGGATTTGTTTTGAAAAGGACAAAATCAACCAGCATCCAGTCGCGGCTTTTGTCTGTCCAGGGCATTCATTATTGGACTGCACGATTGACCTAATTCTGGATAAATATCGTGATTTGCTGAAGCAAGGGACAGTGCTAGTAGATGAAATGGATGAGGGTGAGGATCTACGAGCCTTATTCTATTTAGAGCATGTGGTCAAAGATGGCCGCACGCTCAGGAGCGGTCAGCAGCAGATCATTTCCCAGAAACTTCAGTTTGTAGAGATTAATGCTGAGGGCATCCCTCAAAATGCAGGGCCAGCGCCCTATTTGGACTATCGACCATTAACGGAGGAAGAGCAAGCAGCCATCTGGCCTGAGATTGAAGGCTCTGACTGGTTACGGCAAGACTTTGAGAAACCTGTGATGGCCTATGCGATTCAATATCTGGTGCCCCAGCACGTTCAGGAAGTGAAAACCCAGCGGTTGGCGTTGATTGACAAGGTAGAGCGAGAGGTCACGATTCGGCTGCGGCGAGCAATGACCTATTGGGATAGTAAGGCCGAGAGCCTGAAGCTACAAGAACGGGCCGGGAAACGCAATGCCAAGCTGAATTCGGCCAAAGCGATGGCTAAGGCGGAGGAGTTGAGCGATCGCCTCCAGCGCCGATTAAAGCAGTTGGCTCAAGAGCGAGAGATTGCCACGTTGCCGCCAGTGGTGAAGGGTGGGGCGCTAGTGATTCCGAAGGGGCGTTTGCGGCAGTTGATAGAGACAGAGCAAGATGAGTATTCTGCACCGTTTGGGCGGGCAGAGATTGAACAGATGGCGATGGCAGCAGTGATGGCAGCGGAACGGCGGCTGGGTCGGGAGCCTCGGGATGTGTCTGCGACGAGGGGGCTTGGGTACGATATTGAATCGAAGGATCCTGAGTCGGGATCGCTGATGTTTATTGAGGTGAAGGGGCGGTGGCATTTAAAAAATCAGGTGACGATGACGCGCAATGAGATTCTGTGTTCGCGGAACGAACCGGATCAGTTTTGTTTGGCGCTGGTGGAAATCGATGAGAATGGAGCTAGGCCACCGATTTATCTGAAGCGTTGCCAGCTTGGAGATCCTTCATTTTCTCTAAATTCTGGCAGTTACCATATTGGACGGTTGATGGAGTCAGCTCAGGAGGTGATTTACCCATGACCATGACGCTGAATTTGCGATCGTTGCAGGAAAAGATGTTGGAATATCAGCAGAATGGGGCACGATTGGGATGGCTAATCAATCCGCAGGATCGGCAGGTGGAGGTTTATCGACCTGAGAAATCTGTGGAGGTGTTGAAATCGCCGTCATCGTTGTCGGGTGAGGATGTGTTGCCAGGTTTTGTGCTGGATTTGGCTCCGGTTTGGTAGGCTAGTGATTTTTCTGTTGCTTAGGCGTTTACTGTTCCATGGCCGAATACAAAAAGAAGCTGATTGAAGTGGCATTGCCGCTAGAGGCGATAAACAAAGCTTCTAAGGAAGAGAAAGCTGTTCCTCGGCGTGGACATCCTCAAACGATTCATCTTTGGTGGGCAAGGCGTCCTCTAGCTGCTTGTAGGGCTGTGATTTTTGCTTCGCTGGTTGATGATCCATCGAGTCACCCTGATAAATTCCCAACTGAGGAGCTTCAACTCCAGGAAAGACAACGACTGTTTGGGATTCTTGAACGATTAGTACAATGGGACAATAGTGATAATCCCAATGTCTTAAATGAAGCCCGCGACGAAATTCTGCAATCCACAGATGGCAACCCTCCGCCAGTACTCGATCCTTTTTGTGGTGGAGGTTCAATTCCGTTAGAAGCTCAAAGGCTCGGGCTAGAAGCCCACGGAAGCGATCTAAATCCAGTCC
>JBAUJD010000556.1:0-4567 GCA_049683515.1 Thermosynechococcaceae cyanobacterium
ATCCAGCGATGAGTTACAGCAATAGAGCAAAAAGCAGCCAATCTAACAAAATCTAATCTAGAACTAGATTCCATGACGATAGAGTCAGCAAGAGTTTGTCATGACAAGAATGATGGTCTCGACGTCAAAGACGAATCCACTGACCTAATGGTTTGTATCGTCAATTGATAAAGGAACCCTTCCCTTTTTGATTGCAACAGACAATGGGAGCTGGATGATAATACTTTTGCTCCTTTCTCTGATTAGGCATAGATGCTAAAAACAGAGGATGAGAATACTCGGAGCACAAGATAATACAGATTCGTTTTTTTGCTACACTCATAGAAACTGCAAGGTAATTTGTTGTAAGCTTTGGTAATCTCAATTAAGGGCTAGCGACAGCGACCTTGATTAATCTTCCCCTACAAACTGAGGAATACTTTCATCGATGACCACCGACACAAAAGATACTGCTCTAACCGGCAAGGCTCTCTTAGCTAAAGTTAAAGAACTCCAACACTTGCCCCGCCGTGAAAAAGCAAAGGCCTGTGGCTACTACAGCATCACAAAGAATAATAAAACTCGTGTTAACTTGGGTAATTTTTTAAATGCCGTGATCGAAGCGAAAGGCATTACACTCAGCCCTGGCGGTGATAAAGATGGGCGGGGCCGAGAGGCAACCTATCGGGTCAGCGTTCACAAGAATGGTCAAATCGTCATTGGCTCGACCTACACAGAGGAGATGGGCTTGCATTCAGGCGATGAGTTTGAAATCAAGCTGGGCTATAAGCACATTCACCTCATTCAAGTTGAAGGTGATGAGGACTAAGTCGACCTTTTAACGATGTTAGTAAACGAGCACATTTATCCTTATCTCAGGTTTGGATGATTGAGGGTGACCGTTGAGTTCTCTATCTATCCCCATCTTCATTGAGGTGTCTGAGGTTGTGCCTTGATTAGCATCACTGGATTGAGGGGATTCCAGCGAGTCATCGTGCTAATAGTCACTGACCTTGAGATTTGTACCTGAAGCAACTGCATCGACCAGTGATGGTTTTGCAACCATTGTCGTGCTATTTCAAAGTTTTCTAGTGTAGCAATCGCAAGCACCATTTGAGTCTGGCTGTAATGGTAGGCTTGGCAGAACTCTAAAATAGCCGTGAGATGACCGCCGCTGCCACCAATGAAGATCCGTGCAGGATGGGGCAGGGCTTTGAGAGAGTCGGGAGCTTCTCCATGGATCGCTTGAATATTATTAATATTGAATCGCTCACAATTTTTCTGAATTAAGCGATGCCCCACGGCTGATTTTTCGATGGCAAAAATACGGCTGGTGGGGCACACTCTCGCCATTTCGATGGAAACAGAACCGGTTCCAGCGCCAATATCCCAAATGATTTGGTGGGGATGCAGGTTTAATTGCGCGATCGCAAGTACCCGAATCTCCCGCTTGGTCATCAAGCTAGGCCGATCGGGAAAGCTCAGGAAGCTATGATCAGGTAACCCTAGACAAGGCCATTCTTCTTCTGCTGGGATCATTAGAGGATCCTGCCGAAGTAAAATGACGATATTGAGGGCCGCAAAGGTCTGCTCTAGGAGTTCTTGCGGGGCAAATTTTTGAAGACGCTCACTGGGGCCTTCTAAATCTTCGCAGACCCAAACGTTATAGCGCAGCGGTAGATCCAGCTCAAGACATAACTGAGCAATTGCAGAGGGCGTATAGACTGGGTCCGTAAAGATCGCCAGTTTGGGGTCACCTCGCTGCAGCGCTTTGATCAGTTCATTTGGGGACCGCCCATGCAAGCTGATCACGTTGGCATCCTGCCAAGGCACTTTAATCCGGTTAAAGGCAATTTGTGCGGCACTCAGGTGGGGATAAAACGTAAGCTGATCTGCCGGGAATGCGGTCAGCAGCAGCCGCCCTAGACCGAAAAAAAGCGGATCGCCTGACGCTAAAATTACAACGGTACCCGCATCAGGACGGGCTAAGTGCTGCTCAATCTGCTCTAGGGCCATCGCTAAATCGCCGAGTATCACCTGCGGAGTTGGGTGGGATGGGAAATAGCTGAGGTGACGCTGCCCTCCCACTAACAGGGTGGCCTGTTCCACTACCGCCTGGGCTGCAGGGCTAAGGTCAGTAGCTCCAGCTAGTCCAATACCTACGACAAAAATAGGACTCATGAGCCAGCGGTCTGCCGTTCCCAGGCCAACATGAACAACGCGTTGACGATGGCTGCGGCAGCCGGTGAGCCGCCCTTGCGACCTTCAATCCGAATGTGGGTGACAGACTGCTGAGCCAAAGCAGCCTTCGACTCTAGCACCGCAATAAAACCGACAGGCGCTCCAATTACCAGACACGGAGGGGATGAGGCTGTCTGGAGAGCATCACACAGCGCCAGCAGAGCCGTGGGTGCGTTCCCAATTACGTAGATGGCGGTGGGATGCTGTTCAAAACAACGAAGCAATCCCGTTTCTGTTCTGGTTTTGCCCGGATCTGCACCAGAGGCTTGGGTTACTGCCGCAATCACAGAGTTGCCAAAGGTATCCTTTGCCAGCCGTTCAATGCCACGGGCCACCATCTCAACATCGGTGATAATAGGGGTTGCTTGGGAGAGAGCTGCGATCGCAACCTCAATGGCACCAGGGCTAAAGCGAAGCAGATGCTGAAACTCGAAGTCAGCCGTACTATGAATGACGCGCCGCACGATGGCGTACTCCGCAGCCGTAAACGAATGAGGACCGATTTCTGCATCGATAACAGCAAAGCTCTGCTTAAGAATGGGGTGAACGGTGGGGGGCATCCCGACGATGAGCGCGTTAGTACAAGCCACAGCATAATAGATCTGGGCCGTCCTGCCCAATCTGTGCAAATAGTCTGCTCTCTGCCGTGGGGCTAGATATCCCCATAGGGTCTTACGTTAATCACTATGCCTGTTTACCTTTACTGGGGCGAAGATCACTACCGACTCAACCGCGCCGTAGACGCCCTCTATATCCAAGTGCTTGACCCCGCTTGGCTCAGCTTTAACTACGACAAAATTGAAGTATCCGCCAGTGCCGACGCCAATGGGCAAATGATGCAGGGGTTTAATCAGGCCATGACGCCCCCCTTCGGAGCCGGACAGCGGCTCGTGTGGCTGTTGAATCCTACCTTAGGTAAGCAAGATAGCGATGACGTGATCTCAGAACTCCAGCGCACGTTGCCCGCTCTGCCCGAGACCTCCCATCTATTGCTGACCTACACCTCTAAACCCAACGGTCGTAGCAAAGCCATTAAGCTGCTGCAAAAGCAGGCCCAGGTAAAGGAATTCTCGCCGATTCCACCGTGGAAAACCCAGCTTTTAGTGAAGGCCGTGCAGGATGCCGCTGCTGAAGTGAAGGTGAAGCTCTCCTCAGGTGCGGTGGAGTTGCTGGCTGAATCCGTGGGCAATGATACCCAGCGTCTTTACACCGAACTCGTAAAGCTGCAGCTTTACGCCAAGACTCAATCGAAGCCCCTTAGTGCCCAGATGGTGGCACGACTGGTACCCTCAACGGCTCAGAATAGCCTGCAGTTAGCCGATGCCATTCGACGAGGCCAGACCAGTGAAGCTCTGACGCTGGTGGCTGAGCTATTGGCGCTCAATGAACCCGGACTTAAAATTACGGCAACCCTCGTGCGGCAGTTTCGCACTTGGCTGTGGATCAAGCTGATGATTGAGTCTGGCGAGAGAGATGAACGGGCTATTGCAAAAGCGGCTGAAGTGCACAACCCAAAGCGAATTTACTTTTTGCAGCAAGATGTTAAATTGCTCCATAGCCAGCAGTTACTCCAGACGTTGAGCGGTCTTCTTGATCTAGACGTGCGCTTAAAGAAAGGACAAGACCCCCATGCAACGCTGCAGACCAAAGTCATCGAACTCGCTCAGGTCTGCCAACCACCGAACCACCGACAGCCCCCTCACTATTGATCGGCAAGGCCTACGAACCGGGTAAAATAGTCAAAGCTGCTCCTAGACATCGAATATTGAGAGCATTGTAAAAAAAGAGTGAGTCACTGTGGAACTTCCCACACCCAAAATGATTCAAGACTAGCAAAGCTAATCAATAGTGGTTTGTTTGGATTTCAAGAGGTTCATGGCACATTTCTTTCGACCAATTCCGCGCATTCTTCCGGTTCACCACCGGCTTCTATTCGTGTTGCTGTTGTCTACGGTGGGCAGTTTATCGGGGTTTGTCCCTGGATTATCACGGGACTTATCACAGCTTGAGATCACGTCAGTGGCCCAAGCCCAAAGTTTGCTGCCTAAAGTCAGCAATTATGCAGATGCAGTCCTGCAAATGGAGAAGATCCGTATTAATGCCCTTAATAAGGTCCGTTCTTATATGGGCAAAGAAACCCCTAAAAATGTGTGTCGCCAGGACGATCTGCCCAACTCGGTTCAATCAACCTGTACTGAGTTTTATAATCAATCGGCAGATATCATTCAGCGAAATGGCCTTTCTAACTGGGAGTTTAATCAGATTACCGAGAAAGTACGAAGCAATGCTCTCTATCGTCAGCGTCTCGATCAAGAGCTAAGGCGTCGTCAATAGTAGGAGCGTTTTT
>JBAUJD010000557.1:0-4390 GCA_049683515.1 Thermosynechococcaceae cyanobacterium
GGATTTGATCGTGATTAAGCTGCTCAAGGGTTTCCGCTTCTTCTTTAAACTTGGTGAGCGCCATCTCGTAGGACTGACGATTGGGCGTTTCCGGCTGAAGCTGCTTCACCACGCAGCGGCGTTGGGAGGGCATGTGGGTGTCAGCCGCCAAAAAGGTGGTGCCAAATCCGCCCTGACCGAGCTGCTCTAGAATTTCAAAGCGATTGTTCAAGAGCATTACTGCAGATCCTCCTTAAGGGTGCCGTGATGGCTGGGGCAATGGTGATGGAGAGATCGCCCCTACCGTTTCACAGTAACGGTCACGCCTTTATCTGTCAGTCCTCTATAAAAGACCAATTAAGGGAAATAACGCTTGCCGACAGAGCAGTGAAAGGGAAATAAAGAGAAAATAAGGGACGAAAGACTGCTGACTTGCGTTGAGGCGATCGCTCTAACATTAGTCACGGCAATCTTCTCAGTAAAGCTTAATCTATGAATCAGACCGGCTTCAGTTTTTCAATGGATACTATTATTTGCGGGGTGTCATGCTCACAACGTCCAGATTTCTATAAGCTCGAAAGCATCAAGCCAAAAAGCGAAGTCGGGATCTATTAGATCGCCATTCCTAACCCTTTTGAGAGCCAAAACTGGTTCAAGGTAACAGCATCATGAAAAGACGATACTTTTTGTTCGCGGGAGCCACCGCAGCGGGGGCGATATCTCTATCACGGATCGGGTCGCGTTCCTCAACGGCAAAAACGCCCTCGTCTTCTATGTTTGAAGTAACTAAAACAGAAGCAGAATGGCGCAGCCTCTTAACGCCTGAACAGTTCTATGTGCTCCGTCAGGAAGGCACTGAGCGACCCTTTAGCAGCCCACTAGATAAGCAGTTTGCCAAGGGCACCTATCAATGTGCAGGGTGCCATTTGTCCGTCTTTGCCTCAGAGGCGAAATTCAATAGCGGTACAGGGTGGCCTAGCTTTAGTGCACCTATTCCAGACTCTATTGGAAATGGCGTCCCACCATCAGATTTAGCGATGGGCACTGAAATCCACTGCCGTCGCTGCGGTGGGCATTTGGGACATCTATTTGATGACGGCCCTCCCCCCAAAGGCCATCGCTACTGCATTGATGGAGTTGCCTTGCAGTTTGTGCCGGCCTAGTGCAGTCAACAGCTTTGCTTCTTCTTAAACTCCTCAATTGCATCCTTGCACGCATTGGTTAGCTCTCTCCCACCCCCTAAACACTATGCCGAACTTTAATCCGTCTCGCTTTCGTCCCACTCTGCGTGGTGTTTTGACCGTTACTATCGCCATGACGGTCTCTAGTTTTGTGGTGATGCGCTTCTCTGCGATGAGACTAGCAGCATTGCCTTCTGTCGCCCTGCCGAACCCTGTAACCGATGTGTCTCTTCCCCCTGCTTTAGGTCAGCAAACAGCGATCTTCTCTGGGGGATGTTTCTGGGGCATGTCCGCGATATTTGAGCATGTTAAAGGTGTGTCTGCTGTCGTGGCAGGCTATTCCGGTGGTAGTGCCGCAACGGCTAACTATGAGCAGGTCAGTGCTGGCGGCACTAAACATGCGGAGTCTATTCAAATTACCTATGATCCGACGCAGGTTTCTTACGGACAGTTGCTAAAGGTGTTCTTTTCAGTGGCCCATGACCCCACGCAGTTAAACCGGCAGGGCAATGATGTTGGTACGCAGTATCGATCTGATATTTTCTACACCAATGAGCAGCAAGCACAAACGGCAACGGCCTACATCAAGCAACTCAATCAGGCCGATGTGTTCACTCAACCGATTGTCACCCAAGTCAATCCGCTGACGGCTTTTTATGCAGCAGAAGACTATCATCAAAATTATGTTGAGCGGCATCCTGAGAATGCTTATGTGGCTTCTGTTGAGCTGCCTAAAGTGGATCAATTTAGAAAAAGCTTCCCTGATCTATATAAGCCGTGAAAGCAAAGCCCTAAGCACTCCGCAAGGCCACAATCGGGTCCATTCGGGCTGCTCGACGGGCCGGGACGACGCCAAAAAATAAGCCAATCCCACCAGACACACTCACAGCCATAATCACAGCCGGAATCGAGATACCCGTTTCGAGCGGGGTTAAAGCGCCTACCATAATCGTGCCGCCTATGCCGACAACAGTGCCAATCACCCCCCCGGCGGCAGAAAGAATAATGGCCTCAATCATGAACTGCACCAAAATGTCTTGCCGTGATGCGCCGATCGCCTTTCTTAAACCAATTTCTTGAATGCGCTCGGTGACCGACACCAGCATAATATTCATGATGCCAATACCGCCAACGAGAAGGGAAATGCCCGCGATTGCCGCCAGCATCACTGTCAAGGCTGCGCTGACGTTGCCGATAATTTCTAGGGCTTGCTTTTGCGATCTCACCGTAAAGTCATCTTGGTTAACGATTTTATGCCGCAGCCGCAGCAGATTGCGAATCTGAAACTGGGCTGCGGGGATATCGGCCTGACTACGAGCCGAGACAGAAATAAACGTCAACTGAGTTCCAAAGGGCGAAGTAGTCCCCGTAAGCCGATTTGCCATCACCGATAGCGGAATAAAAATCACATCATCTTGGCTGTTGCCCAAGAAGGAACCCTTCGCTTCCATTACCCCAATAATCTCAAAGTTAAGATTATTAATTCGTAGCGACTTACCCAGAGGACTTTTACCACCAAAGACCTTTTCCACCACGTCAGAGCCAACAGCAGCGACAAGCTTGCCGCTTTTCTCGTCTAGATTGCTAATAAAGCGCCCTTGGGCCACGTCGTGATCGCGCACGATCGCATAGCTTTCGTCGGTGCCCATCACCAAAACACTGGTGTTGGTGTTGCCATACACCACAGGGAGCTGGTTTTGCAATTGAGGCGTCACCATTTGAACGGTGGGTACCTGAGCGGCAATGGCCTCTGCATCTTCGAGCACTAAAGTTTTAGGAACTTCAAAGCTGCGCTGTCTGGCTTTATCGCTACCGGGGACAATAAATAGAATATTGGGACCGAGTGATTCAAACTGCCCGGAAGCATATCTTTCAGCACCTTGACCGACTGCAATCATTGAAATGACAGAGGCATTGCCAATAATCATGCCCAACATCGTTAAGCTACTGCGGAGCCGGTTGGCAATCAGGGTCGCCCCAGCCATTTTGATACTTTCAGCAATATCCATTATTCTTCCTCACTACTTTTTGGCTCCATGCCCTCCGGGAAGTCAATGAACACTTTTTGGCCTGCCTCCACCCCTTCTAAAACTTGGGTTTGACTACCGATGGAACTGCCAATCGTGACGGGCTTAAACTCAGGTTTGTCGTCTTTGTCTGGGAGATAAACGCCGGTTTGGCCCTTTTCGGTTGCGATCGCAACCGTCGGCACCACCAATGCATTATTCACTGTGTCTCCGAGAAACGTAAGGTCAGCATTCATGCCAGAGCGAAGCTGCTCTCGCCCCGTAATCAAAGCGATGCGGACCTGAAACGAGGTCACATTTTGTTCAACAATCGCTTCAGGTGAAACGAGGCGTACCCGTCCCGTGAAGACCTGATCGGGGTAGGCATCTGCTTTGATTTCAACTTGCTGACCGCTCTTGATCTTACCAATATCAACTTCAGGAACCTTGGCTAATACTTCTAATTCCTGTGCCAAGGCCACAATTGAGGCTGAGGTTGCCGAAGAGGTCGCTGACGCCGAAGTCGTCGGGGTGACAAAGGCACCCACCGTCGCATACTTTTGGGTGATAATGCCCGCAAAAGGGGCACGAATTTCGGTGTCTCGAAACTGATTTTCCACAGTTCGCAGTTGCCCCACTGCTTCGCCCACCGCCGCTTGGGCTTGGGCAATCTCTTCAGGGCGCGCCCCCTTCAAAGAGAGCTGGTAAGCCTGCTGTGCTTCTTGCAGGCTCGCTTGCGCCTGCTGAATCTCTCGCCCCGTCTGCTTCTGGACTCGGTCTAAGCGCTGCTGGGACTCGCGAAAGTTGGCTTGGGCGCTGCGATTGTCGGCATTAATTTCATCAAGGCGATCGCGAGTTTCAGCACCTTCTTTGGCGAGCTGCGTATAGCGATCAACCCGTACTTGGGCCAGCTTGGCACTCGCCTCCGCCGCCAACACCTGATTCGCAGCCTCACGTACCGATTCAGGCCGACTATCAATTTGCGCTGCAAGCTGCGCCTGGGCTTGAGACACCCTGGCCTGGGCTTGGTTAATATCTTCGATGCGATTGCCTGCCTGCACCTCTGCGAGTTTTGCCCGCGCCTGCACCACCGCTGCCTGAGCTTGAATTGCTTGGCCTTCGAGATCGCGACGATCCATACGGGCAATGACTTGACCTTGCTGGACGCGATCGCCCTGATCCACTAAGAGCTGCGCCACAATACCAGCGACCCTGGGGCTTAGG
>JBAUJD010000558.1:0-2084 GCA_049683515.1 Thermosynechococcaceae cyanobacterium
CCATGACTCAATGTACAGTCTCCTTAGCTGAGCAGTTAGACCTGAAGACTCTCAATCAACAGTTCGAGACAGCCCATCCCAAAAGCATCTTGATGTGGTGTCTAGAGAACATTGAGCAGGGATTAATTCAAAGTACGGCCTTTGGGGCCGGCGGTATGGTGCTGATGGATCTGCTCTATCAAGATCTCAACCCATTTCCCCCAATTCCCGTTGTATTTTTAGATACGCTTCACCATTTTCCTGAGACATTAGCGCTAGCAGAGCAGTCTCGCGATCGCTATCACTTAGATTTACGCATTTATCAACCCCAGGGGTTTCAGACCAGAGAAACCTTTGCAGCACGCTATGGTGATGCCCTTTGGGAACAAGATTTGCATCAGTATCACCAAGTCACAAAGGTGGAGCCACTGCAGCGGGCACTGCAGGAGCTTGGGGTGACGGCCTGGATTACGGGTCGCCGCCGCGATCAATCAGAGACGCGCACCGAGATGTCGATTTTTGAGTGGGATACCCAGGGACGGCTCAAGGTTAATCCGCTAGCAGCCTGGACCTATAAAGATATCTGGCGCTATATCGTCGAAAATCAGGTGCCCTATAACCTGCTTTACGATCAGGGGTATGCCAGCATTGGCGATCAGCCTCTGACCACCATGGTTAAAGAAGGTGAGCACGAGCGAGCTGGACGTTGGCGCGGGACAGAACGTCTTGAGTGCGGTATTCATACCTAGCATGACGGCAATAAAGATTTCGGTGAAGTTGTTTGCGGCTTATCAAGAGGCCTATGGTCAACCTGAGGTGATTTTAGAACTGCCTAAAGGAACAACGGTGAGGGAGGTTTGCGATCGCATCTGTTCCCCTTACCCTGAACTTGAGACTCTAAAACCCATCACCCGTTATGGTATTAACCTTGCCTTTGTTGATGCTGATACTCCCGTGCAAAATGGAGATGAAGTGGTGTTAATTCCTCCGGTGAGTGGGGGCTAGTCTGAATACTGCTAAAGACTTGTCCCTCATCCTAAATCCTTCTCCCTAGGGAGAAGGACTTTGACTCTGGCTTCCTCTCTCTAAAGGGAGGGCTGGGATGAGGGGTGAAAATTGCCGGTAGTGGAAACAATTTGATCCGTATTCCTTTGTGAGATCGCTCTCATTCCTTTTATTATGTCTAGCACCTCTTCCCACAACCTCAAACTCTGCCGCTTAATATCTGAGCGCATTCAGAACGCCCCTCAGCAGCGGATCACCTTCGCCGATTATATGGACTGGGTACTTTACGAACCCCAGCAGGGCTACTACGCCACCAATGCCGTTCAGATCGGCGTTAAGGGCGACTTTTTCACGTCGCCCCACCTAGGGCCAGACTTTGGTGAATTACTAGCCGAGCAATTTCATCAAATGTGGCAACTCCTTGGTAGCCCCAGCCCATTCACGCTGGTTGAGATGGGGGCCGGTCAAGGACTGATCGCAATGGATGTACTCCGCTACGTGCAGCGCCGCGCCGAGAGAGATCCCGCCTATCCTGATTTTCAAAATGCGCTGGCTTACATCATTGTGGAGAAAGCTGCGGCTTTAATTAAAGAGCAAAAGCATCATCTACAGCCCTTTAGCAATGACCCTCAAAGGCTGCGGTGGATGACGCTGGATGAGATAGAGTCGGACTCCATTACAGGATGCATCTTTTCTAATGAACTGGTGGATGCACTGCCGATTCATCAATTTGTGATTCAGAAGGGAGAGCTGCTAGAGGTTTATGTCCGAAATAAAGAGTCAGATCAGGGTTCAGGCCTCGAATCTGGTTCACCCGTTTTTGCAGAAGTTTGCGATCGCCCGTCAACGCCCAAACTCACTGAATATCTAGACGGGCTGGGGATTGATATTGCTCAGCTTCCTGATGGCTATCGCAGTGAAATCAACCTAGCGGCCTTAGATTGGCTTAACGCCGCTGCCAGCAAGCTAAAGCAGGGCTATTTACTCACCATTGACTATGGCTATTCTACAGAGCGCTACTACAGCCCAGCCCGTCAGCAGGGAACCCTGCAGTGCTATCGCCATCATGCCTCCCATAGTGACCCCTATCTCTATGTAGG
>JBAUJD010000559.1:0-5312 GCA_049683515.1 Thermosynechococcaceae cyanobacterium
CGGCAGAACTATGCTGCCAAAGCAGAACTAAGCGCCTCAACGCTGCAGCAACATCAACCGACCCTCAGCAATATTCGTCTCTGGGGTGCAAACACGCTGCTCAGTACCTACCGGCAGCTCCAAGAAATTCGGCTCTACTACAGTTTCAAAGATGTCGATGTCGATCGCTACACCCTCAACGGCAAGAGTGAACAGGTGATGCTCTCTGCTCGAGAGCTAGATACCAATGAGTTGGCAGATAAAGCCAAAACCTGGGTCAACCAGCGCCTCAAGTACACCCACGGCTACGGCTTAGCAATGAGTCCCGTCAACCAAGCCACCTCTGACGGACAGCCCCAGTTCTACATCAAAAATATTCCCCCAGAAGCTTCGATTGATTTGCCCATCAAGCAACCCGCTATCTACTACGGTGAAGCCACCGGCAACTATATCTTTACCGGAACAACCACTCCCGAATTTGATTATCCGGCAGGGAACGAAAACACCACCACAAACTACAGCGGCAAGGGTGGCGTGCCCATGAACAATATCTGGCAGCGCACCGCCTATTCCCTTAAGTTCAGTAGCCTAGAGCTATTAATCTCAGACTACTTCAAAGATGGCTCTCGAATTCACTATCATCGGCAGATTCGCGATCGCGCCCAGCGCATTGCTCCTTTTCTGCGGTTTGATCACGATCCTTATTTAGTCGTTATTGACGGTCGCCTAGAGTGGCTGATTGATGCCTACACGATCAGCAACCGCTATCCCTACTCAGAGCCGGTGGTGTTTAGCCCAGGGGCCGGGGACGTGATTCGTAACCAAGACGATTATGATTTGGTCCGCGATGATGTCAACTATGTTCGCAACTCAGTCAAAGTGCGAGTGGATGCCTATGACGGCACCCTGCAGTTCTATGTCGTCGATCAACAAGATCCGGTTCTGAACACCTATCGCCAGATGTTCCCTGATTTATTCACGACTGAGATTCCGGCAGAAGTGCAGGCTCATTTCCGCTACCCCCTTGATCTCTTTAAGATTCAGGCCCAAATGTACCGGGCCTACCACATGGAAAACCCCGAAGTTTTCTATAACCGAGAAGACCTGTGGCAGTTCCCGAAGCAGTCACTGGAAGGCTCTCAGCAGCAAATGACGATGGAGCCGTACTACGTGACGATGCGGCTACCGGGGCAAACCAAAACGGAATTCATGCTGATTCTGCCCTTTACCCCCACCAATAAAGACAACATGATCGCCTGGATGGCAGCCCGCTCCGATGACACTGAAGATCTATTGCTCTATGAATTCCCGAAGAGAAAGGTCATCTACGGTCCCCGCCAGATTGAGGCTCGCATTGATCAAACCCCGTTGATATCTCAGCAGCTCACGCTCTGGAGTCAAGCCGGTTCTAAGGTCATTCGAGGTGATTTGCTAGTGATTCCCATTGAGGAGTCACTGCTGTATGTGGAGCCGGTTTATTTGCGGGCTGAACAGGGGCAGCTCCCAGAGCTAAAGCGGGTGATTGTGGCCTACGATAGTGCGATTGTGATGGAAGAGACCCTTGAGAAAGCATTGGCGACTCTGTTTGGCTCAGGACAGGCTCAAAAACCAGCCGCGCAGCCTGCAAAACAACAGGCCACAGCGCCGCCCTCATCGGCTCAGCCCAGCGCTCCGCCGAAGCCGTTAGCGAAGAAAGCTCTAGAAACCTACCAGAGAGCTAAAAGTGCACTCCAGAACGGCAATTGGGCGGAGTATGGTCGTCACCAGCAGGATTTAGAACAGCAACTGCAGCAGCTCAACCAGGGGAGTGATTAGTCTGTGACTGTGTTGGATCTTATCTTTGGCTCCTTCTCATCCGTTCTCAGCGTGGCAGTAATCCCCTAGCCGATTATGAATAGCAGTTCACCTGTGATGATGGGGCTGAAAAAGGAGTCTCTAAGGATGGAATGGCGGTGCGCTCGGTGACGAGATTGGCATCTAGAAAAGAGGCTGCCGCTTCTGGAGATAAAGGTTTCGCAAAAAGATACCCCTGGCCTTTTTCGCAGCCCTGACGTTTGAGATGCTCATGATGCTCGGCGGTTTCAATACCCTCTGCAATAGCAATCATTCCCAACTGATGGGCCAAGCTGATAATGGTTTCAACAATCTTGCGTTTCTCTCGCTGCTGCTGCATGGGTCGAATAAAGGACTGATCCACCTTAATTGCGTAAATCGGGAAACGATGCAGATAGCTCAGGCTAGAATAACCGGTGCCAAAATCATCAATACTCAACTGAATGCCCCGATCAACAAGCTGAGTGAGTAGATCGATCAACGTATCAGAGTCATCCATCAGCATACTTTCGGTCAGCTCTAGCTGCAGGCTCTGGCTCTGCAGACCCGTTTCCAAGAGCACGTGATCAATCTTGCTTAAGAACTTAGGGTCTTTCAGTTGTTTAACCGAAAGATTGACGCTCATCGATAGATCTGCCGCTTGGGGCCAGCGAGCCTGCCACTGGGCGAGCTGTTGGCAGGCCGTGTGGAGCACCCACTCACCAATAGAGACAATCAGACCCATCTCTTCTGCTAAAGGGATGAACTCTAAAGGGGGCACCACCCCCCGAACAGGGTGTTGCCAGCGAATGAGAGCCTCAAACCCGGTTGTCTTTTCAGAACTCAGATCCATAATCGGTTGATAGTGAAGCGTAAATTCCTGCTGCTCTACGGCTCTACGCAGATCGTTCTCAAGCTGGTGTCTTGCCAGTGCCTGGGTATACATCTGTTGGTCAAAGACCTCAAATCGAGACTTGCCCCTGGCCTTTGCCCGGTACATGGCAATATCTGCATTTCTAAGCAGGTCGGTCTCGCGATCTTCCAGCATGGAGCTAAGGGCAATCCCAATACTGGCAGTCGTGAAGACAGGCTGACCATTGAGATCGAAGGGGGGCTGAAAAGCTTGCACAATCCGTTCTGAGATTTGGATGGTGTCCTCAACACTGGTAACAGGTTCAACCAGCACAATAAATTCATCGCCGCCCAGCCGTGCTAACACATCGGTGTCACGCATCACCTGTTTGAGGCGCTGAGCGACCGCAATCAGTAGCTGATCACCGGCCTGATGACCAAGGCTATCGTTAATGGTCTTAAATCGATCGAGATCGATAAAGAGAACTGCAAACTGAGACTGCTCAGACCGTTGCGATCGCTTTTGAGCGTGGGCCAAGTGCTCCATAAACAGGACTCGATTGGGCAACTGCGTCAACGCATCATGGAGAGCACTATGTCTCAGATCGGCCTCGGCACGATGGCGCTGCGAGATTTCTGCAGTCAGGGACTCATTGGTTGTTACCAACTGAGCGGTGCGTTCTTGGATGCGTTCTTCAAGATTGGCATTGAGCGTGATCAGTTCTGCCTTGGCGGTGCGTAGCTCAAGCTGGTGCCTAACCCGCGCTAAAACTTCCTCGGTCTGAAAGGGCTTAGCAATGTAATCCGCCCCGCCGACGGCAAAGGCTTCGACCTTATCGAGAGCCTGATCGAGGGCACTCAGAAAAATAACCGGAATCTCGCAGGTGGCGGGTTGGGCCTTCAGGCGGCGACAGGTTTCATACCCATTGATTCCCGGCATCATGATGTCGAGCAGCATTAAGTCTGGTGCCGCTTGTTCGGCCTTGATAAGGGCACTTTCACCGCTTTTAGCCACCGACACTCGAAAGCCCGTCTGCTGAAGTAGCTCAAAGAGAACTTTAATATTGGTGGGTTGGTCGTCAACGATCAGGATTGAGTGACGGTGAGGATGTTCCATCATGGCTTCGTTCCGACAAGATAGGGTTCAACAAGGCTCACAATGGCCTCATCGTCAAAGGCCGCCGTTAACGCTAAGACGCGGCTTGAGAAGTCGGTATACTGGCTGTCTAGTGCCCGGAGGCGTTCGGCTTCAGCTTCAATCTCGGCAATATAACCAGCTCTGGCGGACTGATATAAGACCTGCAGTTCTTCCGGTGGCGGAATACAATCTGTATCGAAACCACCCAGGGACTCTGAGGATAGCTCCGCTTCAGGTGAAACAGCATGGATCCAACGCAGATTCAAATATTGCTGGAGTTGCTCCAGCAGAAGCGGGAATTTGACCGGTTTAGGCAGAAAGTCATTGCAGCCTGCTTCATGACTTTGTTCGCGATCAAAGCTAAAGACGCTGGCAGAAGACGCAATAATTAAAGCATCTTTGAATTCAGCATCAGATCGGAGTCGCCGGGTCATCTCAAACCCATCCATCATCGGCATTTTGAGGTCGGTAATGATCAGGTCGGGGCGATGGGAACGGGCCTGAGCAATGCCTTCGTGACCGTTAACGGCTTCCACGATCAGAAAACCAAGGGGTTCTAAGAGATTAAAAAGAACGGTTCGGTTCTCCCAGCGATCGTCAATCACTAGAATCGTGCGCGGCTGGCCCTCGTACCCTATGACGCTATGCATCGGTGAGAGCTGAAGAGGTTCTTGCCAGTCTGTTGCTTTGGTTAAGGCGAGATCAAACCAAAAGGTACTTCCCTGACCGGGAACGCTTTCAACCTGGATCTGAGACGCCATCATCTGAGTAATCTTGTGACTAATCGCGAGGCCCAAGCCCGTGCCGCTGGCCTTATGATCGTTGTCTCCTACTTGCTCAAAGGGTAGAAAAATAGCCTCAAGCTGGTCTGGGTGCAGACCCACCCCTGTATCTTGAATCTGGAAACGAAGGAGATGCGTTTGTGCTGAAGAGTTTGATAAAAGAGGGTCGTAAGGTCCATTTGCCTGGAGAGGCTCCACAGTAAAGGTGACGCCGCCGGTCTCAGTAAACTTGATCGCATTGCCGAGCAGATTCAGAAGGACTTGGCGCAGTCGTTTTTGGTCTGCCAGTACAGCGGTGGGCAGATGGGGGGAAATCTTGGCGGTGAAACCAATCTCTTTTTGCTCGGCCTTGATGCGACAGATATCTCGCACGCCCAGTAAAAAGGACTCTAGCTCAAAGTTGCTGGGGTAGAGTTCTAACTTTTTTGCCTCAATCTTAGACAGGTCTAGAACATCGTTAATCAGGGTGAGGAGGTGGTCTCCGCATTGATAAATCGTATTGAGTCCATCACGCTGCTTGGGCTTGACCGTTTGATCACGCTGCAGAATTTGGGCATAGCCCAGGATGCCATTGAGCGGTGTGCGTAGCTCGTGGCTCATGTTGGCTAAGAACTCGCTTTTAGCATGATTGGCGCTATCGGCGGCGTCTTTAGCCACCTGCAGTTCTGCGGTTCTCGTTTCAACGCGCTCTTCTAGTTCGTCATTCATGGTCGCCAGACTCGAAAAGGAGGCTTTGAGCTGACCAGCCA
>JBAUJD010000560.1:0-2625 GCA_049683515.1 Thermosynechococcaceae cyanobacterium
AAGATTGTATTGTTTGCAATAGCAATACCCTCCTCAAAACTCTGCGCCTTCATCACCGACAGCACCGGACCAAAGATCTCTTCCTGCGCCAGCGAACCCTGCGGATCAACCTCTGTAAAAATTACTGGGCCGATGAAATATCCTATTTCAGGCGCAGTCAATTCCAAAGCTAGATTAGCCTCCATCTTACCTTTGGCAATAACCTCATGAATCCGCTGCTGGGCTGCAGCATCAATGACAGGACCAACCTTCGTGCCCGGATCGACCGCATTGCCAACATTCAATGATTTTGTTGCTTCTACCAGCCTTGCTACAAACGTATCGTAAACAGACGCCATCACCACAACACGGGAGCAAGCCGAACACTTTTGGCCGCTATAGCCAAAGGCAGAATAGACAATGCCCTGCACTGCCTGATCTAAATCAGCGCTTTCATCAACAATGATGGCGTTTTTGCCCCCCATCTCAGCCACGACGCGCTTCAGATGCTTTTGACCGGGCTGCAGAATGGCAGCGCTGGCGTAGATTTCACAACCCACTTCTTGAGAGCCAGTGAACACAATCATTTGCACATCGCGGTGTTTAACCAAATGAGAACCTACCGTCGAACCACTACCTGGAACGTATTGGAAGACGCCTTTGGGCATCCCAGCTTCAACCAAAATTTCACTGAGCTTGGCCGCGATCACGGATGTTACGGCAGCGGGCTTGAGCAAGACACAGTTCCCGGTGACGAGGGCCGCAACGGTCATCCCGGTAGGAATCGCGAGGGGGAAGTTCCAGGGAGAAATGACTAAAACAATGCCCTTGGGACGATAGAAGTAGCGATCGCTTTCCCCAGCTACGTCATAGACAATTTCAGGATCTAATCGTTCCATTTCAGCGGCGTAGTATCGACAGAAATCTGCCGCTTCCGAAACTTCGACATCGGCTTGCTGGAGGGGTTTACCCCCCTCAAAAACCATCCAGGCATTGAGTTCGTGACGACGCGCTTCGAGTAAATCTGCCGCTCGCCGGAGGATATCGGCCCGTTCTTTGGCTGAGGTGCGCTTCCAGGTTGTAAAGGCAGCTTTGGCGGCTGCGATCGCATCCTCTGCTTGAGCAATATCAATCTGCCCAATCATCCCCACAATTTCGGTGGGATTAGACGGATTCACCGATTGAATGGTCTTCTCCGTTTGGACCCGCTCTCCATTGATCAGCGGCCAATATTGTTGACCCAACTGCTGCCGCACAGACTCTAGTGCTGCTGCTGCGTCGGTTCGATAGGCTGCGATCGCAAAATCAGTATCCGCCGCAGGATTGATCTGAGTCGCGGTGGTCGTGGCAGGAATCGGCATCGGTTTAACTGCGCTGCCGTCCTCGTCGCCTGCCCCCCACTGAGGAGCCGCTAGTAATGTTTCTATGGGCGTCTCGGTTAGGCTTTGCCGCAGAAAAGAGCTATTGGCAGTATTTTCGAGCAGTCGTCGAATCAGATAGGCCATCCCTGGAATCAAAGCCCCGTAGGGACAGTAGACCCGCACTCGATGGCCCTGCTGAGCAAGAGCTACAGCCAGCTTGTCCGCCATACCGTACAGAACTTGAAACTCAATGTGTCGCTGCGGAATATTGAGCGCTTGAGCAATAGCGATCGCGTGGGCCTGCGACCGAATATTGTGGCTCCCGATAGCGGCGTATAGATGCTCATGATTTTCTAGAAGCAACTGAGTCATCCGCTCAAAGTTGGCATCCGTCGAGGATTTGTGATTGTAGACGGGGGTGGGCCAATGATTTTGACGGGCAATGATGGTTTCCTGATCCCAATAGGCTCCTTTGATTAACCGCACCGTGATCGGTTTGCCGCGCTGTTTAGCCCATTCAATCAAATCTTTGAGATCGTGGTAGCTATCCCGGAGATAGGCCTGCAGGGTGATGCCGATATTGGTGCGCTCCCGAAACTCTTCCTCCATCAATAGAGATTTTAGGGTCGCTAGCGTGGCCTCTTTATAGCGGTACTGCTCCATATCAAAGTGAACGGCAGCACCGACTTCCTGCGCTTTACGAAGGAGAGGGCGGATGCGATCGCTCACCTTCGCCTGCGACCCCTCCACATCCAGGGGATCGAACTGAGAGTAAAACGCCGTCAGCTTCATGGTCACTTGAGCTTTCGCTAGATCTTGACCGTCGGCAGTATCAATTTGAGGCACTGTAGACCACCGCCGAGCCGCCTCCGTGAGCTGTCCCATCAGCTCAAAATACTGATCTAGATAAGATTGAGCTTCTTTTTCTGTGATCACCGCCTCGCCCAAAACATCAATGGTGAAGGTCATCGACTGTTTCCGAAGTCGCCCGATGCTCTTGAGCACCTGCTTGAGCGTTTCACCGGCAATATACTTTTGCGCTAGAGTTCCCACTGCAGTGGACAACGTCGTCGCCGCCACCTGCCCTGGGATTGAGTCGGTCGCGGTGAAATTGAGCAGCTTCTTGAGCGCATCGGGTAGTTCTACATCAGAAACGCTCAAGTATTCCTGCAGGTGTCGGGCAATTTCTGCTTTTGTCGTTAAAGACGGCAGACAATCAATGAGACGAAAGAGCTGCATCCGCAGGCTGGGGTTGTCCATCGTCCAACTGAGCAGTTTGTCATCC
>JBAUJD010000561.1:0-1930 GCA_049683515.1 Thermosynechococcaceae cyanobacterium
GTCGAACGCTTTGAGCTTTTTATGGTGGGCAGAGAAACCGCCAATAGCTTTTCAGAGTTAACGGACCCCATCGATCAACGAGAGCGATTAGAGGCGCAGGCGGCTCGGAAAGAGGCGGGCGATCTAGAAGCTCAAGGGGTGGATGAAGATTTCTTGACCGCCCTAGAATATGGGATGCCGCCGACCGGAGGCTTAGGAATTGGTATAGATCGCCTGGTGATGCTGTTAACCGATTCAGCCAGTATTCGCGATGTGATCGCATTCCCGTTGCTGAAGCCTGAAAAATCAGACACCGAATCGTAGGCAAACTTTCCCTATGAACAGTCACAGCTTCCTATGAGAGGATTGCAAACTTACCCTCTTGCTCTGGGGAGTGGCCTAGTCATGGGCATCATCCCCGCCCCCGTCAATGCCTGGTGGGTCGCCTGGTTTGCCCTTGCCCCTCTCTGGTGGCTGATCGGTCAAACGAAAGGCAAAATTTGCCCAGCCGTGGCGTTTGGTGCTCTATGGGGCTTGGGCTATCACGGCGCAGCCCTCTCTTGGATTACAGGACTTCATCCCCTGACTTGGATGGGGATTCCTTGGCTGGCGAGTCTAATGATCACAACTCTTTGCTGGGTATTGATCACCCTCTGGGGGCTTCTTTTGGTTGTGGTTTGGTCCGGCGTTATGGCCTGGATGACGCCCCGGTATTCCCTGGCCGTTCGGTTGCTTGTGGGGGCAACGCTATGGTGCGCCCTTGAATGGCTCTGGACCCAATCGCCCCTTTGGTGGACAACCCTCGCCTATACCCAGAGTCCTGCCAATCTTGTCATTCTCCATCTCGGTCAGCTTGGGGGGACCACCGCAATCACAGCCGCGTTAGTGGCCGTCAATGGATTAGTCGCAGCCAGCATCAGCACCGTGACCCATCGCTGGCGCTATTTAGGTCTTGCTGGGGCAATGGTTCTAGGACTCCATCTGATTGGCTTCAGCCTTTATCACCAGCCGTTGATGGAGGAGCCTGCTGCGGCAATTAAAGTGGGCCTTATCCAGGGGAATATTCCGACCCGAGTCAAGCTTTCTGGGGCCGGTATTGAACGAGGAATCTCTGCCTATGTATCTGGCTATCAAGAGCTATCCAATCAAGGCGCTGATGCCATATTGATGCCAGAGGGGGCGTTCCCGTTCGAGTGGGGGACTGGCCGCCATGGGGCTTTGCTGGAGGCAGTGCGATCGCAACAAACACCCGCTTGGGTCGGTACCTTTATGCCCATCGATCCAACGAGTCAAACCATCACTCAAAGTCTTGTAGACCTTGCCCCCAATGGAACGGTTCAAAGTCAGTACAACAAAGTAAAGCTGGTTCCCCTTGGCGAATACGTTCCCCCGGCGATCAGTCCATTGGTGGGCCGACTTTCTCCCCTCAAATCATCAATGATTCCGGGTCAGGCAGGACAGACCTTCGAGCCCCCCTTGGGTCGAGCGGCGGTGGGCATTTGCTTTGATTCAGTGTTTCCTGAGCTGTTCCGAGTGCAGGTTGCCAACGGCGGAGAATTTATTCTGACGGCCTCGAACGATGATCCCTATAGTCATCGCATGATGCTGCAGCACCATGCCCATGACGTGATGCGGGCCATTGAGAGCGATCGCTGGGCTGCAAGAGCCACCAATACAGGCTATTCTGCAATCGTCGATCCCCACGGGCACACACGGTGGATCTCGCAGCGCCTCACCTATGCCACCCACCTTGATCAGATTTATCGTCGTCAAACCCAAACACCCTACGTGCGGTGGGGAGATGGGTTACTGATTTTGCTCGTCAGCTTGAGTGCTTTGGGGTTAGTTTTCTACAGGTAATGGGTGGTAGATAAAGTTTTGCCTATTACCTATGCCCCATCACCTATGACCCGGCTTAACCCCCAAGAACATCGGTGACAGATTCCTAGTC
>JBAUJD010000562.1:0-3410 GCA_049683515.1 Thermosynechococcaceae cyanobacterium
ACTCAGACCTCTGGCGAAGCTGAAATTAAGCTGGCTCAGCATCTAAGCGCTCAAGGAGCCAAACTGTATGGAACCCATTGGTCCTTTCATACCTATCAGCAGATTGAGCTGTTTGGCATAGAAGCATTTGAGTCTGTTCCTTATATTGAGTGTACCGAGCTGATAGATGGCAGGGAATGCATGACGTCACAGTGTCAGGCTTTTGTTCATGAGGTTCGAGCGATATCAGGAGAGGAGGGAGGCTTTGGTGGTTTTCCGACATGGAGTATCGGTGATCAAATCTATGGTGGGTGTCAGACGTTAGCAAATCTCGCCAAATATTCTGGCTATCAAGGAGCAATTAGCTTTAAGAACATCGCACCCGATGATATCCGCAGATTTCGCCCTAGCACTCTAAAACGTTGGCTTGAGGAGCAGCAAAATGTCTCGCACCCGATAAGCTGAAGCTGACTTCTGCTGGGAGTACAGAAGCTCAATAATCATTGCCGATATCATGAAGGGATAAAGCAACAAACACTGAAGCTGCTTAGCGCCTGTCCTATGGTTCAGACACCCACTCGACCCGTCACCCTAGACGACTTTTTGCAGCGGCCCGAAACAGAGCCTGCTAGTGAATACATCGACGGTCAAATTATCCAAAAGCCTATGCCTCAAGGTGAACATAGTACACTTCAACTAGACTTGGGCACATTCGCAAACGACGCACTAACCGATTGACGCCAGTGGTTTGACACCCAGTGAATTCTAATTGACCGCGAAAAACGAACAATCGCGACAGCAGATATATATTCAGAGGCTTACAGAATGAAAAAATCTCATCACTATCAAAAGCTAGGGGTTATCAGTGCCAGTACTCTTGCTACGACTCTCTTTTTTTTTGCACCTGTCCAAGGCTGTCCCAAGGCTCCGCTAGCACAACCCAATACACCAGATCTTCCCGTTACAGATTCAACAGACACAGGCAATCAGCTCCCTGAGATCAAACAAACTTCTGGAGAAGCTGAGATTAAACTCGCTCAGTATCTCAAGTCTCAGGGCGTAAAGCTTTACGGAGCCTACTGGTGCCCCCACTGCCATGAACAAAATGAGCTTTTTGGCGCAGAGGCATTTGAGTTTTTGCCCTATATTGAATGTGCGTCAGATGGAAAGGCCTCTCAAGCCGCACTTTGTGAGACTTTCTTCCGCGAGACAGAAGAAAAAACAGGACAGATATCGGGCTATCCTACTTGGGTTGTTAAGGGAAAAGTCTATACAGGGCGTCAGTCCTTAAAGGACTTAGCAAAACATTCCGGTTATCAAGGCTCCAGTGAATTCAAGAATCCCGTACCAGATCTAGAAAACTCCCGCCCTTCTAATCAGAAGACAAGTATTGATGATTTCCTGGAGCTATTTCAGCCTTAGCTAAGGCTGGAGTTAACCGTCAATAGAGGGCTACAGTGGGTGGAGCCTTAACCTTATTTTCTGCAATTTGCCTAGTCCCCCTTTTGAGCCATCCGAATTAATGGGAGGATAGATTCATAACTTGCCCTCATGAATTGTGATGTCTACGACAGATTGCATTTATATGAGGGCTTAGGCGCAGACTTCCATAGGACGGTAATCTTCATGAGCATTAATGTCGGGACTTTTCCCATTGATTTAGGGGCCTATAAGGCCGTCAATCTTGATCCGAGTGTTAGCACTCTCACCGATGAGCAGAGAGAGGCACTTAAGTTTAATATTCAGCTCTGCCGCGATGCGCTGATTTTCTTCACGGCAACCGGCGCAGCTAGGGGCGTGGGTGGACATACCGGCGGTCCCTACGACACGGTGCCCGAAGTGATGATTCTTGATGCACTCTTCAAGAGTCAGCCTGACAACTACGTGCCTATCTTCTTTGATGAAGCAGGTCACCGGGTCGGTACTCAGTATCTAATGGCGACGTTGGATGGTGATCTCCCTGCAGAGCAGTTAATGCAGTATCGCGGCGCTAATTCGACGCTGCCCGGTCACCCTGAATTGGGTCTGACGCCAGGGGTTAAGTTTAGCTCTGGTCGCTTGGGGCATATGTGGCCTTACGTGAATGGGGTTGCTATAGCAAATCCTGGCAAAGCCGTCTACTGTCTCGGGTCCGATGGCTCCCAGCAGGAAGGTAACGATGCTGAGGCCGCTCGTTTAGCAGTGGGCCAATACCTGAATGTGAAGCTGCTCATTGACGATAACGATGTCACCATCGCGGGAAACCCCTCTAAATATCTCCCTGGCTTTAGCGTTAAGAAGACCTTAGAAGGCCATGGTCTCACGGTGCTCGAAGGTGACGGCGAAGATATTGATAGTCTCTATGCCAATATCTGCAAAGCCATCAACACCCCTGGCCCCATTGCAGTCATCAACAAGCGGCCCATGTGCCCCGGCATTGAGGGTTTAGAAGGCTCGAACCACGGCCATGACGTCATCTCTGTAGAGCTTGCGCTCAAGTATCTTGAAGCTCGCGGCCACAGCGCGGCGGTGGAGTACCTGAAGAATATTGAGGCTCCCAAGAATACCTATCAGTTCTTGGGAGCGTCTGATAAGCAAGGCTCTAACCGCAACGTCTTCGGTCAAGCGGTGGTCGAAGTGCTGGGCAAAATGAGCGAAGACGATCGCAAAAAGAATGTCCTCGTGATTGATAGCGATCTGGAAGGCTCCTGTGGCCTACAACATATTCGCGGCGCGCACCCGGAAGTGTTCATCAGCGGCGGCATTCAAGAGCGCGGAAACCTCTCGGCGGCGGCAGGTTTCGGCATGGAAGCGGGTAAGCAAGGTATCTTTGCCACCTTCAGCGCCTTCTTAGAGATGTGTATCTCTGAGATCACGATGGCGCGGTTGAATCGCTCTAACTTACTCTGTCACTTCTCCCATGCCGGGATTGATGATATGGCAGACAACACCTGCCACTTCGGTATTAACAATATGTTTGCCGACAATGGCTTGGATGATGGCTACGAAACGCGCCTGTTCTTCCCCGCCGATGCCAATCAGATGACGGCCTGTGTGAAGTCGGTCTTCAACAATCCGGGCCTACGCTTCATCTTCTCGACTCGCTCTAAGGTGCCCATGCTTTTAGGCAGTGACGGCAATGAGCTGTTTGGGGGTAACTATACCTTCACTCCCGGTAAAGATGATGTCGTTCGTGAAGGGACTGCAGGCTATATCATCGCCTTTGGTGATGCGGTGTATCGCGCCCTAGATGCGGTGGAACGCCTCAAGAAAGAGGGGATTGATGTGGGCTTGATCAACAAGTCTACGCTCAATGTGGTTGACGAAGATGCGATCGCAAAAGTAGGCGCTTCCCCCTTCGTCCTAGTCGTAGAACCCTTTAATCGGCGCACCGGCCTCGGCAGTCGCTTCGGTTCCTGGCTTCTAGAGCGTGGGTTAACGCCTAAGTTTGC
>JBAUJD010000563.1:0-5825 GCA_049683515.1 Thermosynechococcaceae cyanobacterium
CAACCCTTCGACTCCAGCACTATCCCCTCAAGCCTTTGCTCGGCGAAATCGGATTCATGATCACGAGATCGCTGGGTTTTGTGATTACCCTCGGAGCCATCACCCCCATTGACCCGCTGCTCATTCCTAAATACATGAGCATCTATAGTATTGGCTGGCTGATGGGCTTTATTATTCCAGGCGTGCCCGGAGGGATTGGCGTTTTGGAGTTAATTGCCAGTCGCTTGCTGAGTCAACCGGGGGTACTCAGCCGTGAGCAAACCTTTTCTATCGGAGTGACTTTAGCTGCCGTGGGTCTGCACCGCCTTGTGAACACAATGGCAGAGTTGATTGGCGCTCTGTTGGCGACCCTAGATATGAAGTGGCCCCTGAGTCTGTGGGTAAACTCGAAGGGTATCTTTAAGAGCGCTGAAGCCGAGGGTACAGAATCGCCCCTATAACAATGGCGAGTTGAGCCACCACGATACAATTTTGGCGCATCTCCACAATCTGCATTCGCTCGATTAAGATGCGATTATCCTGATTAACCTCTGCTTGTTTCTAATTCTTTGAATAGGCTAGACTTGGCTTACTTAGCTATCGATAGGTGACAGAAATGGTACATCAGAAAAACGTGCTCACGACCTTAGGATGTTCAAGTTCTCTGCTCTTAGCCTTAGCTGTAACCCAGCCCGCGACAGCAGCCCCCGGCGTTGAAAACGTTACGCAAGCTGACCAGGGTGTCCCTACACTTGTTACTGAACCAAAAGGTACCCTTGACGATATGTTGGGCTGTACCTGCCCTACCTGTTCTGCATCAACACCCGTTGAGACTGTCCTTTAAAGCTGCGGTGGCCCCTGTAGTTACCCCTGCAATGTGGGGAGTATTAGGGCTGCGATCGCATCTCCAAACTCTTCAGCCATCCCCAAGCTGCCTTGCGAACGAGCGGACTGGGTATTAGCAAGCTTCGCCATCGCCTCCATTTCTGCCAATGATGCTGGTGGAGCCTGTTCTGCGATCACCACCATCACTGGCACCGATTGCTTTTCGATTGCGGCTAGAAATTCTGCCCTTTGAGATACGGGATCTAAGCCACCCGTGACAAAGGCTGCGGGTGCATATCGCGCCCCAGATTGTTGCGTACCTTGATACCGCTGAGCGATAAAGTCCGACGTCAACGCGGCCTCATTGACAAACACATGCCGACGGTACATCCATTTTAGAAAACCGGGTCGCGTATTGAGACCATACAGCGCTGGGCCAATCAGAGGCGATCGCACCAGTTCTCGCACACCACTGCGAACAGACTCGGGTGCGCCCATCACCGCTAACGGTCCCCGCCATGTGGGTGCGATTAAGACAATCCGTGACCAAGACTCCAACGCTAGGGTATAGCCTGCTGCATGTCCCGCCGCGACCACTGCTACATCTTCGGTAAAAGTGTCTCGCACAAAGTCCTGTAGAAACTGACAGAACAGCGCCGGTTGATAGTCGAGCTTCAGGCGATCGGACTCGCCAAAACCGGGCCAATCTAAAAGCGTGACTTGAAACTGAGACGCCAGCGCCTGGGCTAGGGTTGTTAGCTCTGCCCGCGTGGAAACGGTGCTAAAGGACGGCAAAAGCAGAACCGATGGACCGGAACCGAGGGTTTCGGTGGCAATATTGATGGCCTGTCCCTGCCATTGCCAAGTATAGGTAGAGACATTGCCCTGGAGATCTGTCGTTAGCATCAAACCCTCCATTGTGGTTATGCATATATGGCTAAACGCACGTTTATTGTCTGACAAAGAATGGAGCTGGCATTTATTTCGCAATGATAATCGTTATCATGAAAATTGTGCAAATCTAACGTCTGGTGCAGGTACGTTATGGCGTGGGACTTTGCAACCTTCAGATTCCCAGATCTGGCTTCTTGATTACAGTAAGCTACTGGATAACACCCCTCGAGTCGGAGTTATCAGCCGCCATCCATATAATTATAGTTAGGCGACCGAACAAACCATCCCCGCATTATGGGTGTCCTTCCTCAATTCGGTAGCACTTGCAACTCAAATACAGACATCCATGTCATTGTCACAAAAGATTCAACGCATCACCACACTTATCGCTGACGCTCGCGCCTTTCAGTTTTGCGGCCCCAGTGATGATCTAGACCAACAAACAGCGATTTGCGTTGGTTATCGCCATTTGGTAGTTCAACTCCAACGCCTTGCTTCGCCAATCCTCCCGGAGGCCGAACGTAACCGGTTAAACAACATCGAAGTTGAAATCGACAATATTTATTCGGTCTATGAAGCCAACGCCGAACTCGAAACGCTGCTCGCTGAGATTGAGTCTGCTTTAGCGAATGCTGATACCGGCATACTCAATACCGGGACGGCGGCTCACATTATCCAAACAGACGTAATCTCAAGGCTTGAATCGGCCTTGTCAGATCAATACGACACTACCTTTCTCGTTTGTTTATGCAAAGAGATCAACTCCTCGTTTGCGCACGGAAACATCATCTCAACTGCGCTGACAATGCGTGCAGTGCTGAACTATGTCCCGCCGCTTTTTGGACACATTACTTTCGATCAGGTAACGGCCAATGCTGGTCGCAGCCTGAAACCCACTTTTTCACATCTTCAAGAGGGTCTCCGAAAAATCGCGGACTTCCATACTCACCGCACGATAAGCAAACACGATGTGTACCCATCTTCAGCACAGGTGGAACCATTCAAACCACAATTTGAGGTGTTGTTACTTGAGGTGCTGTCACATCTCAGTTTATAAAGTCAACTCGCTGAATAGCCGCCTAACTAATGCCTGCACCGGACGTTCGGCAATCACGGCCATTTCTCTCTTTTTTAGGTCTGCTCACGCTGGTGAGGAGAATCGTTAGGCTGCAACGAAGCTAGGTAGAAGGAGTCCCGGCTATGATTTTTTGGAGAATTTGGGCTATTCCGCTTGGCTCATCTTTAATGATTGGTGAGACTATTCAAAGTTGGAGGCAAGGGCACAACCCACTTCTTGTTCTAAATGATTTCCTTTTTTCCGGTCAGGGCTTGAGCCTATGACTGTTATGGTGGCGGGTGACGACCTAGCAATTCTTCCTCCACCCGAATTGCCAGTATAAGTGAACGATTCAATTTCAAAGCATTTACAGTCGCACGCCCAACTGCGGTAAATCCAACAACCTCAACACCACTCCAGTGGAAGTGTTCCCTCCAAACTTGTTGACGGGGGTTGAAAATCGTTACGATTTCACTCGTTTTCGGGTCTTCTACGCCTTGCTTTGCTCCTTTGTAGAGTGAGCAAGCTACACACGCAAGTGCTAAGTTTTCCGCTGTCGTTGAGCCACCCGCTACTACAGGGATCACATGATCGATATGAAACGTAGCCGCCTGACCCAATTGTGATAAACCGCAGTATTCACAACGGTTTTCTGCTCTCTGAATAACCGATTGGCGCAAAGACGCACGGATCGATGTCATCTATTTTTATTTCACAACTCTTTGTGACCGCAGATGCAGCAGAGACAAGAACTCAGATAATTCGACTAGACCTTCTGCCTCATGTCTTTCCAGTGGAGTTAGGGTTTCACCAATATCTTGGCGATCTAGCAAGAGTTGAAGACGAGCATGAACAGCTTCAGGGAGCTGAAAACGAGTCAACTCAACGGGTATCTCAATGACTTCGGGCATAAAAGCTAAGGGCAGTAAAATACTGACAGGTATGTAGCCCTAGTGTAACTCAAAGCTTTTTTTCGCCGTTTTGTGACTACAATAGCGCCGCCGCCTAACATTGCGCTGAAACGGAACTTGATAGATTATCCATTTAGTGGCAAAGGTGACCGCCGTTCAGTTGGGTTAAATGCTAGACCTACACTTCGCCACCGTTTTAAAGAGAGGAGTTTGACAGTACCCTAAGTCGATAGCATCAAACCCTCTGTCTCGGCTAAACGCCCCCTCATTATTTGATAAAGAATAGAGCTTGTCTTTATCTTATAATGATAATCGTTATCATAAATTAGGTTCTCAAGGAGGCTGTGTGGACAGCCAGATAGACATTGCTGTAATCGGGGCAGGTCCGCAGGCACTAACGCTGATCACCCATCTGCTGCAGAAGAAGCAATCCCTGCGCGATCGCATCCAAATCTTCGACCCTAGCGGCACCTGGATGGCACAGTGGCAACAGCAGTTTGCGGCGCAGGAGATTCTTTATTTGCGATCGCCCGGTGTCCATCACCCCGATCCCAAACAGACGCTGTTCAACTTTGCCGAACGCCGCCAGGATGAGCTGCATCTGCCCTACAATCGCCCCGGTACAGCGCTGTTTCAAGATTTCTGTGAAACCGTCATTGATCGCTGGCAGTTGCGAGATCGAGTGACCGCAGCCCGGGTGATGCGGTTAACGCCGTTGCCGTCCCGATTTCAGCTTCAGTTGAGCAACGGTGAGCAGGTTGAAGCGCGGCGGGTCGTCTTAGCAACGGGCGGCGGCAAGGCACAGATGCCTGCTTGGGTGGCCGAGGTCAATCCCCATCCTCCAGAACGGCTGTGTCATGCTCAAGATATTTGCTTGCCAAAACTACCGGAACTGACGGGTGAAACGGTTTTGATTATTGGCAGTGGGCAGTCCAGTGCCCATTTAGCGGTAGGGGCTGTTGGGCGAGGGGCGAGGATATTAATGATGGCCCGTCGGACTCTGACTGAAAAGCTATTCGATGCGGAACCAGGTTGGTTGGGGCCGAAGTATCTGAAGGGCTTCCAGGCAGAGCCAGACTGGCAAGTTCGCTGGCAGATGATTCAAGCGGCCCGGAACGGCGGGTCAATGACGCCCGAGCTGCTGCATCGATTGCGGCGATATTCACGTTCTGGTCAAGTCACTTTTTATGAGCGCTGTCAGGTGTCCAACGCCACTTGGCGAGGGGAAGCATGGCAGGTGCAGTGCAATTTGCCGACCGTGCATGATTGTTTGGCCCATCAGTCCATTGATCGGATCTGGCTGGCGACGGGAACCGAGACGGATATTACGGCTCATCCTTTGATGGGACAGATTTTGGAGCGGCATCCGAATCAGGTTGTCAATGGCCTACCGGTGTTGGATGAGCATTTGCGGTGGCCCGGTTGTGAGCTATTTTTGATGGGACCGTGGGCAGCGCTGCAGGTGGGTCCGGTGGCGAGAAATTTACATGGGGGTCGGATGGGTTGCGATCGCATCGTCCCCGCATTAACCAAGGCCAGTATTGCCAGAACTATCGCCTAAAGTTTCAAAACTGGGAACTCTAGCGTTTGGTACAGGTACTTTATAGCGCAGGGCTTTGCATGCAAGCTTAAGATTCCCAAGCTGGGTTTCCTGAACACGGTGAGCTACAGGATAATCCCCCCCCAGAGTCGGAGTTATCCGACTTTTACTTGATAATGCCCTGATCTCGGAGTTATCCGGTTCTTGGCGGATAATACCCTTCCAGCCGGAGTTATCAGTCGCCATCCGTATAGTTATAGTTGGGCAGAATTATATCTAGGGAAGATGCAAAGAGTAGAATTGTGACTGAAGATAAAAACAGAAAGAGAGTTGCTCTCATTACTGGTTCAACGTTTGGGATTGGAATGGCGATCGCAGAGCGACTGGCTAAGGATGGATTTACGGTTGCTTTTCATTCCAAGTCTCCAAGTTTCTGCCTAACAATCCCGTTGCACACCGACCGAATTAAGTTTCTGTGCTGTGTTCGAGAGGCTATAGCCATCTCAAGTGATTTCAGAGATAATAGAGGAGTATTCTCATCGACTGACTCAAATGACGATTGACGAGTTTATCGCCAGCAACCCAGACCCGCGAGAGCTAAAACGCGCCTTGGCAGTCC
>JBAUJD010000564.1:0-12512 GCA_049683515.1 Thermosynechococcaceae cyanobacterium
TAGTACTGAGATCTGAAGATAGTCCATCAGTATTATGAATCTGCGTGTGGTAGTTTCAGAACTTCAGATCTCGCGCATAGCTGATGGTTTATTTGCAGATCTCAGTACTAGGGCATCACAGAGAAAGAGTAGAAAAAAACCTCCTCATGCATGAGTTGCATAGGAGGTTTCTTTAATGGTGTCCTTTCGTTGACTTCTCAGCCACCGGACATTACATCATTACTCGACTACGAAGCCGTAAACAAGGCAACGCCTGCAACAAGAACAATCAAGACAGAAATAATCAGCACAGGAGCCAATAGTTCTGTAAATTTGATTTTGCCTTCACCTGATGAAGAAGAGGTTACTTTGCTGGTACGAGCGGCTGCAGGGCGAGAAGCTGTTGCAGGACGAGAAGCTGCAACGGCTGGTCGAACAAAGGTGCCCGATGAACGCTGGATGCGAGTTTTTGCATTGGAGCGATTGGATTTGCTAGATGATCGGCCAGAGCTATTAGACTGAACCTTATAACCGGCACCATAGCGAGGTACATGGGCAAAGGTCACCTCGGTGGCAGAAGAGGTCACCCGACGCCGTTGGTAAGGGACCGTGTACTCGCCAAAGTTATCAGAATATTCGTCAGTTTCTAACAGGGCATTGATAAAGCCACTAAGGCCTTTGGTCATCAACACAGCAGACCAGGCAATGGTTTCGCGATCGCTGTACACCTGCCGACCTAAAATCCGTTGAACACAGAGTTCTGAGAATCGGTAGTTATCATTGACGTCAAAGTTGAGACGCCGAAAAGAGTCAGATGTCGCTAACCCCCGGATAAAATCTTTGACGGTGATCTGTCCGGTCTTCAGTTG
This sequence comes from Thermosynechococcaceae cyanobacterium, assembly GCA_049683515.1. Taxonomy (GTDB): domain Bacteria; phylum Cyanobacteriota; class Cyanobacteriia; order Thermosynechococcales; family Thermosynechococcaceae; genus RCC1774. Next base: position 849 of record JBAUJD010000564.1, read on the forward strand.
AGATTCGAGAGTGGTCTGGCGATTGAAAGCCAGCATCTGCTGCTCGTGAAAAATCTGCAGGTAGGCAGCCTCAATCAACGTATCTATATCACCACGCTCAAATAAGTTGTCGGTGGTAAAGACTCTTGGTTGCTCTTCGTTAGGGACATCGAAACCAGACGGTACACGAGTATTCTGAGACGTAGGAGCATATTCCAGAAAAGGCAACGGCATATTCAAAACACCTCAAAAATTAATAAGCTGAATGAAGAAACCCAACGTTAATACAAAGCATCGATGCTAAGCTTCGGTAAATCTTGACTATTAAGGATCTTAATATCGAAATTGGATTCGTAAATAGAGAACGCTTATGGTTGTTTTTCCATAAGCTGCCATTTAATCATCCCTATTGTCGTTTGATGCAGTATTAGCATTTAAAGGGGATCTCTAGTGCCCATCATACGCTAGTGCCAATACATTAATTTACGAATTTATTTAAAGAAACCATTAAGGCCCAACATAAGCTGCCGCAACTCACGTTAGAGGGGACTTTTAGAACGCAGATTCAGACAGAGATTTAGATTGTTGCACCTCGGTTGATTGCGCTGTAGCTGAACTCTCCCCCACACGGAGTTCGGTACAGAATGTTGCAGTCGTGAAAGATTCAAAGCGTTTTACGGTGCTTGTTCGCATTCGTAGGGTGGGGCTGGCAAACCAAAACCGTTCGACTGAGCTCATCACTTCGTACTCGGTGGTCAAAACGAGAGCATCTTGATCATCGATATAATAGTCTCCGGCCACGGGTACGGTTTCTGCGTAACCTTGCTCTCGCAGTAATTTTCCTCGTCGAGGTTCATCTGCATCTGGAATCAGGGCAAAGACGGTAGATGCGCCATGACTTTCATTTTCTTTATCCCAAGCCATTGAACCTTCCCAGCTCACATAGGCACCGCCGACGGCTAAGCCTGAATCGACGTTATGCAGTTGGCAAAGCTCTGTAACGCGTGGATCGCTGGCAGTCAGTGCCTCCACATGAATCTCAAATTGACCCGATTCAGCCTTTTTGAAAGCAAGGTGGTGCGTGGTCCGGTGGGAGAGCCACTTGCCAGAGCTTTTCTCAAAGAACTCCATTACGTCCATGATTTATAACCTGCTAAAGCCACAATATTTTTAGGTCCGATAACCAAAGGCACCAAAGGGGTTGAGCCGCTCCTTGTTGCCGATGTTGGAGCATCAAACCCTGGGGACCAGAAGATGTTACTCAACTCATACTCAACATAGTACCAATCAGTGCTACGGACTGTTTCACAAGCTGCCGCAACCTTGGTCTAACCCCAAGATAGATCGCTCTTGACGGCGCTATTGCAGATTTCAGGAAGGGGTTAATAGGATAAGCTGCTGCCGGTGGAGAGATCGCACGGCTTCTAAGCCACTCCCTGTTTCCTGTAATAACGCTTCCACCTTTTTTTGCTGCTCTTCATTGCCGTCACAGCTTCGCAAAAAATTCCACTCTGACTCTTCTAAGCTGACCGGCTCATAATTAGGGTTAAAAAACTGGGGGCTGTCACGCCAGTGCTCTAAACAGGGGCTGGGTTCAGGGATGGCTCTCAAGAGCAGCTCATCCTCTGTCCAGGCAGTCTGCAATAGCGGCGGTTTAGCGAGAAAAAACTCATAGTGTGACACCGATGATGGATCTAACACTTCTATGAGCCGATACGTTTGGCGTTCACTCAAGCGTTGCGCTCTTTCCAGCAATCCTTGGTTTTGACCCATCAGTCTCTGCAAATCCCAAACCTTCGGATTGGAGAAGCCCACAAACTCAAGTCCTGATGCATCAATCAACTCAAAGAGAGTTTTAACGTTGTAGTCAATCTCTTGGGGATGGACATACATGTCGGCAAAATAGCCATCGCGGTGATTATCGAAGGACCAGCGTTCTTGTTCTCGCTGACGCAGTCGATTGGTCTCTGGTAATGCCTCAAACAACTGTCGTCCGACCTGGACGCCATCTTGGTAGTCGCCACGCTGATCACCCTGGAGCAGTGCGATCGCCTCCTGCATTAACTGAATTTCCCAGCGGCCCAGTTCGCCATAGACAAAAATATGCATCACTCCGCCAGGGGCAAGCTTTTTAGCCAGGGATTGTAGCCCACGTACCGGGTCTGCCGTGTGGTGGAGAACACCCACACAATTAATCAAGTCAAACGACCCTGGCAGTTGCTCCACATCAAACAAACTGAGGTGGTGAAACGTTGCTCGGGTTGCCCCCGACTTTTGGCAGCGTTCTCTTGCCACCGTTAGCGCCCCCTCACTCAAATCAATACCCACCACCTCAGCCGCTGGGTTGAGGTGGACCAGATATTCTGTCCCGACCCCGGTTCCACACCCGGCATCTAGAATCCGAATGTTTTGCTTTGCAGGCTTTTGACCTGTGCAAAAGTGATAAGCCGTCAGCCAATTCCAGCGCCAGTTATAGCCTGGAGGCGGCTTGTCTAGCAACGGTTCTGGTGGGAAAGGGTAGGTGTTATAGAGTTGAGCGACAGCAGCGCTAACGGACGGAACATCAGACATTAGGCAGGAGACACATCTACAACCCGATTACCACGCTGAGTGAGTCGTTGCAGAGTAGGTGAGAGTTGCCCCTTGCTTACAACACATTCGCTCATGCTACGCCGAACCTGAGGCGAACCGTTGCGAGCCGATTGCGAAAATCGAACCCGGTACAGTGGCTCTTGATTAGACGCAAAGGAGCGCAGTGCCTTTTTCCGTGTTTTATCTTGGGTTGTACAGGTTCCATCCATGGGACGGATGCTGACAACCTTGCCGCCTAAACGATTGATGCGCTGCATTTCTTCATTCATACGACTATAGGGAACCTTCAGCAAAACTGAACTATCCCGAATGTCGTAACTATTGCCCTCAGTCTGTTCACTTTGTCGCAGTCCTTCGACTTCGTAGACGAAGACTCGGTTGCTGACAGATGAATTAGCACTCTGTGATTTTCCTAACATAGTTGCTCTATACTCCCGCGTTGCAAGCGACGGCGACACTGGCAACCTTGCCACCTCTTTTTTTGATTTGCTGCAGGGTGCTATAAAGCTGCTCGTAAGGAACCACAAACTCTTGGTTGCTGCGTCGCACTTTGGGATATCTCTGTTGCGCAAAGCCAGTCACCTCAATGCGATACATCCGCGAAGATGACGCTGTGGGCTGGAAGATTTTTTGAGGGGTTGTCCCTTTCTCTGCAGGAACGTAAGACCACCCATCTGTACCTGCACCCGAAGGTGGAATCACGTTGGCAGCACTATTCGTTGCTAGACCTGCGGCTAAACAAGACTTAGAACCAGAGGCCTGAGCGCGATCGCTATTGGCATAACCGCGATAAAGCTGGAAGAAGCGCGTGAAACCAACCGTTCTCTGTCCTACACCCGTGCACACGAGATCGGTGTAGTAGGGGACAATGGAGTCGCCAAACTTCTTGTCATACTCAGCAGAGTCAATATAGGAATCGACATCAGCGCTATACCCCTCATTTTGATAGCGATCGAGGTGTTCCACGACTTCAGACTCATCGTAGGGTGCCCGTCCCAGCAGGTGCTTGCAGTGCAGCTCAATCACCCTGGTCTGGAAGTGGGGGTATAGAAACTTGGTCCTGTAGATGTCTGATTTAGCCAGCGCCCGGACAAAATCTCGCACACTAATTTGCCCTGCCACCAAGAGTGATTCAAGGTCAGTCTGGCGGTCTGACTCCATCAAATAATCGTTACCAAGAACCTGTCGATAGATCGCTCTAATAACGGTCTGGGCCTCTTTCTGGGTCGAGTTTGGCCGAAGCTCCACTGGCCCCGCGTCATTGAATGCCGTAGTCCCTAGACGAGACGCTGTTGCTGTAATTGCCACGAATAACTCTCCTTTGGAGCAAAGAAAACTTTCTTAAAATAGCCCGATTGCGAGAAAAACCTTACGCCCGATAGCAAAGCAATAAGATCTAAATAGAAGTTCTCAATCAAGGCCAGTGTAAATAACTGAACGGGCAAAGCCTGATACTCATTAAAACAACTCAGTTGTGCAAAATTTGTGCAAGCGCTTCTTACTGGAGCCTCTAGCGCATCCTATGGTGAGGCTAAGGTAGACATGACTCAATGGCAAATCAATCCGGGTGAGGGGAGTGTAAGAAGTTTTGTTGCGTCTAGCTAAAAACAATTCTTGTTTAGTAAACTTCTTAGTAACGTTAGGTCTATAGACCTACGGGTGGTGTCCCAGATATTGTTCCCTTGTTGAGCTTACTGCCCCTATCGAAAAGCTGCTGATAGGGACATTGCTTCAGTTTTCAGATGCCATTCCGTCTTAAGAGAGTCTGAAGCTGTATCTGCAGGAACAGTGGGCATGGGGATTGACAGCCTCTGCTGAAGTCTGAAATGGACACCTTGCACTAGTCACTGCACTCATAGAGGTTTTCTTTGGCCTTAGTCCATTACACCCTCTAGTTTTTATATAGGATTTCACTTTCCCTAGACCCATTATTCGTAGTTTAGACAGTCATCATTAAATATGAGTATCAATTTGTCAGCTAGATTGCGTGAAGGCACTAAAAAAGCCCACACCATGGCAGAGAACGTAGGGTTCGTTAAGTGCTTTTTAAAAGGCACCGTAGAGAAAAAATCCTATCGAACACTGGTATCGAATTTATATTTTGTATACTCCGCCTTAGAAGAAGAGATGGAGCGTCATAGCAAACATAATATTCTTTCTAAGATCTACTTTTCTGAACTCAATCGTAAAAGTAGTCTTGAGAGTGATCTCAATTATTACTATGGCCCCAATTGGAAGGGCCAGATTTCACCTTCTCCGGCTGCTCAGGTCTATGTCCAGAGAATTCATGAACTAGGGAGTCAATCGCCCGAACTTTTGATTGCACATTGCTATACCCGATACCTAGGTGACTTGTCAGGCGGTCAAATTCTGAAGAATATTGCTCAGACCGCGATGCGATTGTCAGATGGGAATGGCACCGCATTTTATGAATTTGAGCAAATCGCAGATGAGAAAGAATTTAAGGTCAACTATCGCCATTGTTTAGATTCTCTGCCCATTACTGAAGCGGATGCTGTGCAGATCGTTGATGAAGCGAATGATGCATTTGGCATGAATATGGCATTATTTAATGAATTGGAAGGCAATCTGATCGCAGCAATTGGGAAAATGCTCTTTAACTCATTAACACAGCGTAAGCAGTCTAAAAACACGACTCTAGCGACGGCTGAGTAAGCTTGAATTTTAAAACTAAACCATCTATCTCCTTGATATCATAGGGGGCTAGGTGGTTTTTTGGTATTTAACTGAATCTGGCAGACAGCCGTTGTCCTCTCGTTTTCATTCAGTGAAAACTCTTAGCGCCAATGCTGTTGTAATGGATATACTATCGAGGCTGTGTGCTTTAGATTATGACTCACAAGACAGATATATTGACGCTAGCGCGATGGATGGCCGCAGATTTTAGTAACCAAGCGCAGGCGTTTGAAAACCCTCCTTTCTTTGCACATATCCGAGTGTGTATGCGACCCCTCAGCAAGTCGATAGGTCCAGGTATTAGTCTGTATCTTGAGCAGGCTTATGATTATATGCTTCAGAAGCCCTATCGAATCAGAGTGTTGAGTTTGATCCCTGAGCAGGACGGTATTGTGATTAGAAACTACACGTTGCGAGAGGCTGAAAAGTTTATCGGTGCTGCTCGCAATCCGGCTCTGCTCAGTACCCTCACGATTGATGATTTAGAAATCATGGAGGGCTGCAATATGATTGTGGAGTGGACGGGCGATCGCTTTGTCGGCAAAGTAGAACCGGGCAAGGCCTGTTTCGTCGATCGTGGTGGGCAGATGACCTATCTCGACAGTGAATTTGAAATTAGTGCTGAGCGTTTAATCAGTTACGACCGAGGGCGCGACCCTGAAACGGATGAGCAACGTTGGGGTTCGGTGGCAGGGCCATTTACCTTTGATCGCTGGGAAAGCTTTGACGGTGAGGTGTCGGCCCCTTCTCATCAATAGTCTGTGGTGGAACATTAGCGCTTGTGATGGCTTCGTTTGCATCAATGACTTGGCACTTATCACCATAAAGACGAATAATGAACTCCTGAAGTTACGTCGTTCTATGCTCTTTTGATGAGAAGGTTCCTGCTGGGGCCGTCGCTCATAGAAGGGCATGGCTGTTTGCAGAAGGGAAAAAGTGATGGTGGTGCCTGCGTCAAAATCTTCTCGGCTTCGGTCTCTAGATGTTTTTCGAGGGATTGCGATCGCAGGTATGCTCTTGGTCAACAAAGCGGGTCTCCCAGACGAGGTTTATCCTTGGCTTGCCCACGCCGACTGGAACGGCTGCACCTTTGCTGATTTGGTCTTCCCCTTCTTTCTATTTGTGGTGGGGGTCGCGATGGCGTTTTCTCTCGCGAAGTACACCGCTGATCACCAACCCACAAAAGCGGTTTACTGGCGCATTCTGCGGCGGGGGTTAGTGCTGTTTGCGCTGGGCCTCGTGTTGAACGGATTTTGGGACTATGACTTCAGCACCATTCGGATCATGGGGGTTCTACAGCGCATCAGTCTCGCCTATATTGCCACCGCACTGATTACCCTAAAGCTGCCGCGCAAGGTGCAGTGGGGAGTGGCTGCATTTTTGCTGATCGGGTATTGGATTGCGTTAGCCGCGATTCCGGTGCCTGAGTATGGGGCCGGAGAATTGACCAGGGTGGGGAATTTTGGGGCTTATGCAGATCGCCTTGTGATTCCTTCGGTTCATTTATACGCCGGGGACCAGTTTGAAAATATGGGGGATCCGGAAGGATTGTTTAGTACCTTGCCTGCGATCGCAACTACCCTACTCGGCTATTTCACTGGGGCATGGCTTCGCGCCACCGCTGTCATCAAGGGAGTGCGGACATCGGGCCAAAGTACAACAATGGCGCTCTTTGGCCTCAGCAGTTTGGTGGTGGGCCAACTGTGGAGCATTGGGTTCCCGATTAACAAAAAACTCTGGAGCAGTTCCTACGTTCTTTTTACCGCAGGCGTTGCCCTGCTGCTGTTAGCGGCTTGCTTTGAACTGATCGAAGTGCGCGGCAAACAGAAATGGGGGAGGCCGTTTGAAGTTTTAGGTCTCAACTCAATTTTTGTCTTTGTTGCCTCAGTCTTAGTGATTAAGCTGCTCTTCAAAACAAATATTGGCTCCGGTGATGAAGCCCCCTCCACCTATACCTGGCTCTATGAGAATGTGTTCTTATCCTGGTCAGAACCGGCAACCGCCGGGTTTCTGTTTGCCTTTGGAACACTTCTATTTTGGTGGCTAGTGGCCTACGGCCTCCATTGGCGACGCTGGTATATTACGGTCTAATCCCGGAAATTCTTGGGATCTTGATCACGCCGGTGGTTGATTGGAATTGCTGGACCTTGGCCCTCGCCTGCTAACGCCGCCGTCTCTTCTAATGCCTGCCGGAGTCTCTTAGCAGCGTATATCGACATGTCTCTGGGGACACTGATGCGATCGCGCAGATATCGCAGTCCCGGATCTGTCCCCGCTGGAGGCATACAGTCCTCTTCCGTCATCATATTCGTCAACGCACAGCGCAGCGCTTCGTCAAATAGCTCATTTTGAGCTGGATTGATTTGGATAATATTTTCTCGATGCTTGGCAACGCGGTGGAGCGCTTCGGCACGAGAGGCTTCTGGTTCTGGGTAGGTCGTATCTGGCAAGCCCTGCCACGGCCCCTGATCGACATGTATTTGGTTGAGCCGTGCCTGATCTTCACCATTCTCGTAGCAGCCTCCCATCTGGGGTGGCAAATCATGGACGTGAGTATGGAAATCACTCTGAGTGCCACGATAGGTGGGGCGGCTTTCCATCGCGTCAAACCAGTCTGAAAAATGAGGATTCTCTTCCCGCAGTGAATAGCCTTTGTAGTAATACAAACTGGCATTCATCCGCTCAACATAGGGCGTGAAGATCACATCAGCCGTTCCAAACGCCTCTAAAAAGTAAGGGCCAGAGGTTGCTGCCAACGCTTTCTCGACCTTTGCCACAACCGCTACAAATTGTTCTCGATTGTGCTGCTCTTCTCGGACTGACCGGGTGGGGTAGCACAGCCAACTGCACCAAGCTCTAAACAGAAGCCGTTCGAGCTGCCGCAGGGGAATCACCTTTCGGTCTGTCATGCCCAGAGCCAAAGGCCCAAAGGCTTGCTCTAGGGCAATGAGAATATCATCGCTTTCAGTGATCAGGCGGTTCTTGAGTTCAATTGCTGGCAGCATTCCCGAAGGCACAATGCGTTTAAACCAGCGCTCCTTCTCGCCATAGCAAAACATGGTGACTTTCTCGATTCGGTAGGGAATCTGTTTTTCTTCTAACCACAGCCATACCTTCTGGCAGTAGGGGCACCAGGCGTGGTTGTCTCGATATAGCGTCACCTGTACATCATCTTCGGTTTGCCCAAAGAGGCGGAGACAGGCTTGAGCATTAGTTGGCCCCTGCACGGGATCGTTAGGGGGGGCGGCAAGGATTTCTAGTTCAGTCCAACTTAAGGGAGCACGGGTCATAGATTAAAGATGGGGGTAGATTTTTTCTTTGAGAGGAAACTATTTAGGGACCGGCATTCCCATCCAAACGGCATATTCTAAATAACGCTTTGCGCTCACTTGATCACCCCTAGTCAGGGCCGCATTAATCGCCCGTCTGAAATCGTCGTAGGCAAGGGACTTTTCGTTGAGGCGATTGAGCCTGACAATGCCGCGACTAAAGTACCCTTGGGCCTTATCTGGTGTCACTCGAACCCCTTCATTATAAAAATGGAGGCAGGTTGTATATTTTTTGATTTTGGAGTGGCAATAGGCATCCCCCAGTCGGGAATACAAAAATGCATCCCTCGGTTCCATCTTGATCGCGGCCTTGAGCATAGGGATCGCTTCATGGGGAAACGTATCAACTTTACTCACCCCCGCCACTTTATAGGTCGTAAATAGCCCCAGTCGAGCCAGCTCGGTAAAGCTGGGGCTAGAGCTGCGTTGGATCGCTTTGGTGAAAATTGCGATCGCATCATCGAAATTAAATCGCGCCAGTTCCTTCTGTCCCAGAAGATATAGCTCGTTGGGATTGTTCGTTTGTTGCGCTTGTCTTAGAGCTGCAGACTGAGCGAGAGCGGGTGCCGCTGCCACCATTGAGGCCGACACCGCCAGACCCAGTGACAATATCTTGGTCAGCATGGTTCGTTTAGATGCACAGTGAGATGGGTTTGAATCATGAAAGCTGAAGGGGATAGACCCAAATTCTAAAGGATTCTGCAGACTCCAGTCATCATCACAGATAATCTAAATGTAGAGCATAGAGGAGCTGGAATCTTGAAAGCATTTGTTGCTGGGGCCACCGGGAATACAGGACGGCGTATTGTGGCACAGCTCGTTGAGCGAGGTATTCCAGTGCGGGTGTTGGTGCGCGATCGCAACGCAGCCAAAGAGATCCTCCCCGCTGAAGCAGAACTAGTGGTGGGCGATGTTCTCAATGCTCAGTCACTACCGGAGGCCATTGGCGACAGCACCGTCTTGCTGAGTGCCACGGGTGCCGCACCTAGCTTTAATCCACTCGGTCCCTATTCTGTGGACTATGTGGGTACAAAGAATCTGGTTAATGCCGCCAAAGAAAAGCACATCGAACAGTTTGTGATGGTTTCGTCACTGTGTACCTCGAAGCTGTTGCATCCCCTTAACCTGTTTTTCTTGATTCTGGTGTGGAAAAAGCAGGCAGAGGGTCATTTACAGTCCAGTGGCTTGAAGTACACCATTGTCAGACCCGGTGGTCTCAAAAACGAAGACAATGATGACCGGATCGTGATGTCTGCTGCCGATACGTTATTTGAGGGGAGTCTACCCCGAACGAAGGTGGCTCAGGTGTGCATTGAATCGCTTTTTGATCCGGCGGCGGCGAACAAGATTGTTGAAATTGTGGCTCGGCCTGATGCGCCTGAGCAATCGTTTAATGAACTATTTGCTAGTGTGGCTTAAACGAGGATAGCTACATCCCTAGAACCGCTGATGCCCTTACCCTAGAACCATAGCTGCCATGCCTTCAATTCATTACCAAGTGGCCATGCCCAACCCGGCCTCACATTTATTTGAGGTAACGATCTCGCTTGATGATCTCAAAGAACCAGTTCTAGATCTCAAGCTCCCAGTGTGGACGCCCGGTTCTTATCTAATTCGGGAATATGCAAAGCACTTGCAGGATTTTTGGGTTTGCGATCGCAACAACCAGCACCACCCGTGGCAAAAAGTTAGCAAAAACCATTGGCAAATCGAGACGAATCAAGCCATTCAGCTCAATGTTCACTATCAGATATTTGCCCATGAACTGACGGTACGAACGAACCATCTCGATCTCACCCACGGATTTTTTAATCCTGGAGCCGTATTGATGTACATCCCTGGATGTGAAAGCCTCGAAACAACGCTGCAGATTACACCACCACCGGGTTGGCGGGTGACGACGGCGCTTCCGGCGGTTGAGGGTCAGTCGAATACGTTTGTTGCTGATACCTTCGATACCCTCGTTGATAGCCCGGTAGAGATTGGCACCCATGCCATTCATGACTTTGAAGTGCTGGGTAAACCTCATCAGTGGGCCATTTGGGGCAAAGGCAATTTTGATATTCAGCGCATAATTGCCGATACCCAAAAAATTGTTGAGGTCGAAGCCAAAATCTTTGGTGGACTGCCCTACGAGGAGTATTTGTTTCTACTTCATTTATCGGCTAATGGTTACGGTGGCTTAGAACATAAATACTCGACCACGTTACTGTTCCCGCGTTTTAACTTCCGCAAAACGGAGGACTATCATCGCTTTATGTGCTTGGTGGCCCATGAGTTTTTCCATCTGTGGAATGTGAAGCGAATCCGGCCTAAGGCTCTAGAAACCTTTGACTATGACCAGGAAAACTACACCGATTGCCTCTGGTTTTGCGAAGGGGTAACCAGCTTTTATGATTTAACGATTCCCATGCGGGCAGGGATCTATGATGCCAAAAATTATCTGAAGCTGATTTCAGATTCCATTACGCGACTGCAGGCCATTCCAGGACGACAGGTGCAGTCTCTAAGCGAGTCGAGTTTTGATACTTGGATTAAGCTCTATCGCCCCGATGCCAACAGCAAGAATGCTCAGGTATCTTACTATCTCAAAGGCGAACTGGTGTCGCTGCTGCTCGATCTTTTGATTCGGAGAGAGAGCGAGAATTTGAGATCGCTAGATCAAGTCATGCAGCAAATGTGGCAGCAGTTCAGCCAGTCTGAAACCGGCTACACCCACAACCAGCTCAAATCTGTGGTAGAAGACGTGGCAGGAGTTGACCTCACCGACTTCTGGGATCAATACATCGAAGGAACCGAGGAGCTGCCCTACGACGAATTCCTGCAACCCTTTGGGCTGACGTTGAAATCAAAAATACCGGACGGCACCCCGCCCTATATGGGGATTGAATTTAAGCCAGATACTGAAGTGGTGCAGACGGTCCTCCTCCGTTCTCCGGCCCATGATGCTGGTATTGCGCCAGAGGATCAGATTTTGGCGATTGATGGGTTTCGGGTCAAGGCAAATCAATGGTGCGATCGCCTCCTCAACTATCGACCTAGAGACACTCTTCAGGTGACGGTCTTC
>JBAUJD010000565.1:0-4777 GCA_049683515.1 Thermosynechococcaceae cyanobacterium
TTTGCCGTTGGTGCCCGTCACCCCCACCATCTGCATCTTTTGGCTGGGATGGTCGTAAAACGCAGTGGCGACTTCGGCACAGACACGACTCATATCCGTCATCGGAATCACGCAGGCGGACTCATCCTCTGGTCCTTTAACAGTCGTAGACACTAAGGCGGCGACGGCCCCAGCCTCAATGGCGCTGGCCCAGAAATCACCGCCATCGACCCGGGTACCGGGCATGCCGATGAATAAATCACCTGGCTTACAGGTCCAAGAGTTTGTTGTCAGTCCGGTAATCTCTTGCTCTAAAGCCGGATAGTTAGAGGTGGCGGACCCTAATTCAGCGGGAATTTGAGCCAATAAGGCACGCAATTTGACCATTGTTGAGCGGTGCTGTCAGAACTGAAGCCCATTTTAATCGGATTTGGGTAGACTAGGCGTACTGTGTTTGCGATCGCATCAACCTATGTTTGACCCCTCCCCTGAGCGTGGCCCCCAAACACCCAATGAAGAGCTGATCGCAGGGCTAATCATTACCCTAATGGCCTGCCTGCTGCTGCTTGAATGGGTCCAGAATTTTCAGCCAGCAAAACTCAGTTTCATCTTTTTTCTACTGTTTTGGTGCCCCTTATTGGTACTGCACGAAGCAGGCCATGCCTGGATGGCCGCCGGAGTGGGCTGGTCTATTGATCAGGTCGTCATCGGCATTGGTCGCCCCTTAAAACGATTTCAGGTAGGGACCGTCGCCGTAGAATGGCGACTGCTACCGCTGGAGGGTTTTACCCGCTGTCGGCCGAAGAATTTAGAGTTGCCCCGATTGAAAAATGGCCTCATCTATTTTGCCGGACCCGGTATTGAACTGCTCCTCGCCGCCTTGATTTTAGTCGCGGTTGGTCCACCGAACCTCCTACGCAGCTCAAATGAAATCGGCATGATTGCGATTCAGTCTCTGGCTGTGGCAAGCTGCTGTTCAGGAATCATGAACCTCATTCCCTATTCGCTGCGAACCCCGACCCGAACCATCGTCAATGATGGATTGGGTATTCTGCTGGCAATCATCACACCACGGCAGAAGTATATTGAGACCCTAAAGCCGATGATTCAGCCTCCAGATATTTAGGCCGCAAGCTCTTGGTCTCCTGCCATGGCCTCTAACGCCTTCTGACTCCAGGCAACGGTGGCCTTCGAATCTGGGAAGAACTCAAGGATAGCCGGAGGGCGTTGTCGCAACTCAGCCGAGCGGCTGTCGGCTTCAATCCACCGTGCCAGCCAAGGGGCAAAGGCCATCATCTCTTCCGGTAATAACGTCAGTTCCCAACTCCAATCTGTATTGTTTTGGGACTCTTTTTGACCTTTATTACCCTGCCCTGACGTTGTCGGCCACCGATTCACGGCCACTCTCAGCAACAGAGGCCGTTGCGGAATGAGTTGATCCGGTGCAGTATGGGCGTAAATCGAGAGGTAATTAATGCGCTCCTGCACATCGACCCAGGACACAATGGGAGCCATGGATGGATTGAAAATTAATGATTTCCCTTTAGAGACCTTAACGGTCATCTTCATTTTGGCCTGGAATAGTTCGTAGAAATCCTCTCTAAGAGAAGTGAGAATACTAGTGGCTTCTGGGGTCATGGTTCCTCTCGCTCTTCAAGTGTGGTAGCTACTGGATATAGAGGCGTAGACCTCACCTTAATATTGTTATCGGGGTGCTACCTCTCTGTTATGCAAAGTCGTCTGTAAAGGATTTGAGTTCCCAAAGTTTACACAGAGTCAAAATTCATCACCGTAGTATTGATCACACCCTGAAAAATTGCCGTGACAAAAAAATCGTCTATTCCCCTAGCGGTGAGATCACACCGACGCTTAAACTAGACTTAATCCCACTTTGTAGTCAATATGCTTCCGATAGCCATGAACGCTATTCTTGAATCGCAGACGGCGATTAACAACAAACTCTCTGGGCGCTTTATTGAGCTTGATCCAGGTGGATACTTTCTCATTTTTCTCGATCCTGCAGCAGGGTTGGTGTGCGCGGATCACTATGCCAACGACATCAATGAGCAGGGATTGGCGGTGGATCCAGAGACTGGAGAGCCATTCGCCTGTCGTGGTCCTTTGAAACGACAGCCCACGCGACGTTTTCAGGCTCGAACCGCAAAGGAGCTATGCATAGAGATCTTTGAGGAGCCAGAGACCTGTTTAGTGACAAAGCTCGATCATGCCGCCTACCTAGGTCGAGAGTTTATCCGGGCTGAGATGGCGCTGGCTCACAAAAGTGACTATGTTCAAGACTAATAAGCAAGATCTCAAACAACACCGTGTACACCACCGATTGCTGTAAGATTGCCCTGAACAACATTAGGGCGTGTAATATACTGACTGAATTACGGTGGTTGTCAACCCTACACTGACTCGTTATTCTAACGGGCTGTGGGTCTACATCACCGAGTTCAGAGCCGGAGTCACCCTCTGAGTTATCAGAACTTTCTGGTGACGGTCAGGTGCGGCAGCAAGAGGGCAAGGTTTCTGTGAGCACCATGGGTCGAGCGCAGCAGGCTTATTTTTTAGAGAACAGCAAGTATGCCAAGTCGTTAGACGATTTAGATATTGCCCTGACGCCGCAAGACTATGATTTAGCGGTGGTTGAGGTAACCGATAAGCAGGTTATTGTGAAGGCCACGCCGAGAGAAGCAGGCATGAAAAGCTATATCGGCGGGGTCGCCGGGATCTCTCAGCGTATTGTTTGCGCCAGTGATGCTCCGGGTATAGAAATTGCTAATCCCGTTTTTCAGAATCAAGCATGGACCTGTGCAGGCGGTTCAACGCAGGTGGAATAAGCGACCCACTTCGACTCGCTATGGTTGACTCGTCAAGGCTGGTAGCGCTTACGCAGCAGTAGCGGCAACGCGGATAGCAGTGCCAGAAAGCCGCAGGCAAGACCAAAGGGTAATAGATTTTGGCTGTGCATGGCTTGGTTCCCGGTCACGCCAATCCAGGTATAGGAAATCACGCCAGGAATGATCCCGATCAACGTGCCGAGACTGTAGGGAAGCCAGTGAATCTTGGTGAGTCCAAACAGGAAGTTGGCTAGATTAAAGGGGGAAATGGGGGCAAAACGAACCATTAGCACAAAGCTAAAGGGACGCTGTTGAATTGCATGATTAAAGGTTTTGAGCAGCTTATGATTATGGACCCGTCGCTGCGCCCAGTCATGGAGAAGCGATCGCGCTGCCCAAAAAGCGCCAATGGCTCCGAGCGTAGCGCCAATCAATGACCATAGGCTGCCCCAGACTAGGCCAAAGGCCACGCCGCCAACGATGGTAAGCACCACACCCGGAACCCCAATCATGGTGGCTCCAATGTGGAGCAGCAGAAATACAAACACAGCCCACCAACCACTCTCACGCAGTTCTTCTAAAAGAAGCATCTGATTAAACAGCAGCGGCAGCAGCTCTAACAGCTTGGGCAGAGTCAATATGCCTAGCAGCGTGGCTAGGGCGAGTAGCGCTGGCCGAAGCCGTCGTGGGGATCGCAACTGTGGGGGAGGATGCATTAAGACGATGCCGATTGAGTTTCAGGAACAGCTTCTGCTAGAGCTTTACGAGCAATGCGGGTCACAAGAAGGGTGACGGCAACGGTGGCAATTAGGCCAATGATCCGAATGGCCCAGGTTACAGTGGGGTTTGAGGGAGCCTCCCCAGCCCCCAAGGTTGCTAAATTCCCAGCGAGAGAGCCGAGGTAGACGTACATAACCGTTCCTGGTACCATGCCGATTGATCCGAGCACGTAGTCTTTAAGGGAGACACCGGTTACCCCTAAGCCATAGTTAAGCAAGTTGAAGGGAAAAATAGGTGATAGCCGCAACAAAGTCACAATTTTGAGACCTTCTTTGCCGACGGCGGTATCAATAGCCGCAAAGCTTTGGTTCCCTTCAATTTTTTTGGCAACCCAGTTGCGTGCCAAATAGCGCCCCACTAAAAAGGCTCCAGTGGCACCCAAGGTCGCTCCCACAAAGACCACCAAAGATCCTAATGGAACCCCAAAGAGAACGCCTGCCCCTAGGGTCAGAAGAGAACCAGGAATAAACGCGACAGTGGCAACAATATAAATGCCCATAAATGCGATCGCCCCCACTGGCCCTAGCCCCTTCACCCATCCCAAAGCATCCACTAGAAGCTGCTGGGGGTTAAAGCCCCCACCGTCAGCCGCGAGAGCAGGGGAAGCCGTAATTATGAAACAGACCGCAAGGCCTAGCACTGCATAGGATAAACGTGTTGTTCGATGCATTGTGGAACCTATCGTGGAGAGCATAAAGGGAGACAGTATTTAAACCAGAGAACCACCACAACTTGAACCGCTACCCGCCGTACAGCCATAGCAAAAGGCTGCTGTTTGTACGTCTCGAATGATATCCAGCGACCCTGCCTCAAGAACATTGGCAATTGTCAAAGGTTGACCGTCACCTGTCCGAGCTGAAATATCTTCCATTTGATTAAAGTCGCAGTCATAGAGTTGGCCGTTGTAATCGACTGAAAGTTGATTTCGGCACATTAAATTCTCGACAGTGGCCCGGTTAAATTGCGCCTCTAAAAACTGGAGGTAGGGCTGGTGAAGCTTGCGGTGCTGAAGATGATGCTTAGTTCGACCAATGGGTAAATTAGTAATCGCAAAGAGATGATTGAAGACAATTCCAAAATGCTTCTTGAGATAGTCTTTATAAGCATTCTCAAGCGGTCCCTGCGCCGGAGTCGCTGAAAAGTCTGAGCCAGTGGGAACCGGCGGGTTGTAAACC
>JBAUJD010000566.1:0-4518 GCA_049683515.1 Thermosynechococcaceae cyanobacterium
CCCCAGGATTGTGCAAAACCAATACAGCGTCGAATCGTTGGATCATTGATCTGGGCATCGGCTCGACTGGGATTCAGCATAATAAAGGTGACAACAGAGCCTTGGGAATCCCATCGCCGCCAGAGACGGTAACGATAGGTACCCAAGGTATCAAAGACCGCGCCGGAATCAAGCAACGCTAATCACGCTGTGCCGCCGTTTGGCTTAGCTTTTGGCTACTTTCAACCATATCGATGAAAGCTTGACGATAGCCGCGAGTATCTTCGCCCTTCGCCTGTTTGGCTAGATTGAGAATGCTCGTGTAGCTCGTGTCTCCCTTGAGTTCAGACTCTCGAAGCATCATGCCGTACATTGCTACAGAAGAGGCAAACTTGAGGTTGTCAGAGGCCGTTGCGATCGCGCCTTTAGCATCGGCAATCGGCTGACTAATCAGCTTACTCTTGCTCCCGGTGGGGTCTTTATAGCGCAGCTTCACCTGCATTAGCTCATCACTATCTGAACTAGACCCCTGGGGCTTTTGATACTTGAGCGGATCAACATCTGGCAGCTTAATATCGGTTGTGACGCCGGCCGGAATCACCTCATAGAGAGCCGTTACAGTATGGCCTGAGCCAATTTCGCCCGCATCTTTGCGATCGTCATTAAAGTCTTCAGCCTTCAGTAGACGGTTCTCGTAGCCAATCAGCCGATAGGCCTGTACCTTATTGGGGTTGAACTCCACCTGGATTTTGACATCTTTGGCAATGGTGAACAGCGTACTGCGAAGGTCGTGAACAAGAACCTTCTGAGCTTCTAGAATATTGTCGAGATAGGCATAGTTGCCGTTTCCTTTATCCGCCAGCAGCTCCATTTTGGAATCCTTATAGTTGCCAGTGCCGAAGCCCAATACCGTTAAAAAGATACCCTCATCTCGCCTCTTCTCAATCAGACGCTCTAGCTCAGCGTCACTAGAAACACCGACATTAAAGTCACCATCGGTGGCTAAAATAACCCGGTTATTGCCGTCCTTTAGCAGGTTCTTTTTAGCCAGATCGTAGGCTTTGACAATGCCCTCGCCGCCAGCGGTGCTGCCGCCTGCTTCTAAGCGATTAATGGCTTTCATGATTGTATTTTTCTGACTGCCAGGAGTCGGCTCTAGAACCACCCCTGCATTGCCGGCGTAGACGACGATGCTGACCCGGTCTTGGCTACCAAGCTGGCGCACCAACTGACACAGAGACTTTTTCACTAAGGGCAGCTTATTGGGCTGACGCATAGACCCCGAAACATCCATTAAAAAGACAAGGTTACTGGGCTGCGTTGTGGTTAACTCTTTCCCCTTGAGGCCCACCTGCACGAGCTTATTCTGCGAGTTCCAGGGCGTTGTTGCAACCTCTGTGGTGACAGAGAAAGGCTGGTCAGCCTTGGGCTGTGGATAGTCATAGGAGAAATAGTTAATCATCTCCTCTAGGCGAACGGCATCTTTAGGGGGGAGCTGACCCTGGCTGACAAAGCGGCGCACATTACTGTAGGCGGCGGTGTCTACGTCAATGGAGAAAGTCGATAGAGGCGCTTGAGTCGGACGCTGAAACGGGTTTTCGTTGATGCGATCGTACTCTTCGGTATTGAACGTTCCGGGGGGATTATCACGATTAATATCGCCTCCAGGAGCCGGTATAGGACCAGGCGGGATGGGAAGGGCAATTTTACTTCGCGGCGTCCCCTTTTGCTCTGTCACCGGAGCACTCTCGGCTCGACCGAAAGGGACAGGAGCAACAGCGGCGGGTGGGGGTGGAGCTATACTGCCAGCAAGACGAGACAACTGCCGATTGCTGCTGCTAAAGCTAGTGATGTCAACTCCATCGGGTCGCGGCTGACGCAGTGATGCCAGTTCTGTAGCATAGTCTTGCTTGAGCCGCGTCAGTAAAGCTAAATCTTCAGAGCGAATCTGATTTTTACTCTCTTGAGTCGCTTCAACCCGGCTTAAAAGCTGCTGAAGGCTTTGAGCAAAGTCGATGCGGGTCATGCCCAGATCGGTCTGCATAGAGGTTCCCGTCCCGTAGCGCACGAAGAGCTGCTTCAACGCCTGGATATCGGGGTGAGAGGGCAACATTACCTCCTCATTGGCACAGTCTTTGATGGTCTGATCTGATGCTGGTTTGGCGGCTGCCGTTTCAGGGCGTGGTACTTGCGACCCTAAGATCAGCAACATGATAGCCGCAGCACTCCAGCGCTGTCCCCGAAAATCCCACTTTTTCTTACTCATTCAGTTGTACCCCTAAAATTCATTTTCTCTGACGCTGATACCGATATCATGAACCGTAGACCGAATCAGAGTGTAATCGTTATGACCAAGCCTAGTTGATTCCAATAGCGTTCTATTCTCGGTTTCAAAAACGGAACACCCCAACGGTAAGATCAGATGAGTGATATTCAAGACGGCAGAATGAGTCCCATTGTTCTGCCTTGACGAAAGAGTGTTGAGGCTTTTTGGTTAAGACCTCAACGATTCCATTGAGGCATCCTGTGGTCAAGATTTTGTTAATGGGTGGTCAAGGACAGGTCGGACGAGAGCTACACGACGTCCTATCTCCCTTGGTTGAGTTGGTTTCTGTGGGGCGATCTGAGCTGGATTTGCGGCAACCTGAGCAAATTCGTGAGGTGATTTCAGCCACACGTCCAGAGATCATCATTAACGCAGCCGCCTATACGGCAGTGGATAAGGCTGAGTCTGAGATAGATATTGCTTACGCGGTCAATGCTGTGGCTCCAAAAACAATGGCCCGAGAAGCACAAAAATTAGGGGCGAGCCTGATTCATCTTTCTACAGATTATGTCTTTGATGGCACTCAAAGCGTTCCTTATCGAGAGCAGGATTTGACCCATCCGTTAGGAGTTTATGGACAGTCAAAGCTCGCGGGTGAGCAAGGGGTTCAGCAAGGGTGCGATCGCACCCTTATTCTCCGCACAGCTTGGGTCTACGGCGTCCACGGCAAAGGGAATTTCGTCAAAACGATGCTGCGTCTCGCCAATGAGCGCCCAGAGGTTAGAGTGGTCCAAGATCAGGTCGGGACACCCACTTGGTCCCGTCATATTGCTGAGGCGGTGAGTCATCTCGTGCAGGCTTCGGCGGGGGCCAGTGATGACTTTTATGGCATCTATCACTTCACCAATAGCGGGGTGTGTAGCTGGTATGACTTTGCGATCGCAATCTTTGAAGAAGCCTATCACCTTGCCCTGATTACTCAGAAGCCCGATGTCATTCCCATTACTACTGCCGAGTATCCAACCCCAGCGCAGCGCCCCAGCTATTCAGTCCTCGACACCAGTAAAATACGGCAGATACTCGAAGACCAACCAACCCATTGGCGAGTAGCCCTTCAGCAAATGTTAAAGCAGCTCAAGATAGAAACATGACAATCAAATAAAGATGAGGATGCTATGATTCGGCTAGGGTTTGAGCGCTTTTTCAGAATCGCTTTATCCTAGACACATCCCCGGTTAAAGGAGTTTCACCGTGGTCCAAGCTGAACGCATTCCGGCTCAGGTGGCTTCCCTCCCGATGGCGGCTGAGCAACGTCTCACCTTGAATGATGTGTCTTGGAAGACCTATGAACATTTGTTGGATATCTTTGGTGAGCATCGGACGGTGCGCTTTCACTATGATCAAGGGGTCTTAGAGCTAATGGTTCCGTTGCAGGCTCATGAAAGCCCCAGTGATCTTACAGGGTTATTTATCTGTACCCTCGTGGTTGAAAGTGGCATGAATCTCAAGTGCCTCGCCTCTACGACTCTGAGACAGAGAAAGCTGGCGAAGGGCGCTGAGCCAGATAAGTGTTACTACATTCAAAATGAACCCTTGGTCCGGGGCCGCACGGTGGATCTGGAAACAGACCCTCCCCCAGATCTGGTGGTTGAAATTGATATTACCCACACCGATATTGATAAAAATGCACTGTATGCCAGCATGAAGGTGCCTGAGTTCTGGCGCTTTAATGGATCTATTTTAACCATTTATCAGCTACAGCAAGACCAGTATCAGGAAGTAGAGATTAGTCCTACGTTCCCTTGGGTGTCTAAGGAGTTGTTCTACCACTTTTTCAAGCAGGGGAAGAAGATTGGTGAGGCCCAAGCCATCCGGGAGCTGAAAGCATGGGTTCTACAACAGAATGACTCGTCGGCTTCGGTGTGACCGTCTATGGAATGAGTTGAGTTGGCTTGCGATCGCAACTCTCACCTACTTCCAACACTGGCTTTACGGTTTTACTGTGCTGGGCCTATCGCTGTCAATTATGGCATTGTTCGATAGGCATAGCCACCCACGAAAGGCATTAGTAGCCCTAGGCAAAGGGAGCTAGAGTCCAAGTCCTTTTCACTAGGGAGAAGGATTTAGGGTGAGGGGATGTTATTTCAATGCGATATCCTAATATTTATTTGTCTCAGACCGAATCTCTTCAATCGTGATTTCCTGCTTATCGCCCGCAAACGGATTATCTTCGGTCAAGAACAACATGCAGTGGCATTCGTGCCGCTCTCGCA
>JBAUJD010000567.1:0-2517 GCA_049683515.1 Thermosynechococcaceae cyanobacterium
TAGTTGGTCTATAATCCCAGCTATGATCCCTAGGTGGTCAAGGTCGTGGACGTTCATCAGCGGTGGCTCTAGTGCTTTGAAAAAGCATACCGAAGTATTCCTCAAATCTCTCAACTAACCTGCGGAACGTCCGTTCAAAGTCAATATTGAGATCAAAGGATAGACTCATGAAGATCTTTTAGCACAGTTGATAATTTCATTCCCGGCTAATATGCCTTCCCTGTCAACTACATGAGTTTCACTTCTCTCAATTGAGTGAACTCTGACCTTCGGGTAAGGTCCAGTAAAAGGTTGCGCCTTGGTTGGGGGCAGCTTTGCACCAGATTTGCCCCTGATGGCGGTTGACGATACAGCGAGCCATAGTGAGGCCAATGCCTTGCCCCGCACCCTCTGCAGCAAAGGTCTGAAAAGGAGCAAACACCTGGGCGCGGTGGGCCGTATCGAAGCCGATGCCATTGTCCGTCACGTAGTAAACACAGTGATCGAGGGTGGAGGGGGGATAGTCGGTGAGTTCAGATAATCGACAGGTGCCCAGCTTGATGGTGGCAGACGGTCTAGATGAATGGCGCGTAAATTTGAAGGCGTTGCCCAGCAGGTGATCGAGCAGAATCCATAGGAGTCGGGAATCTCCTTTTACTAAGAGCTGCGGTGCTATCGCAAACTGAACCTGATGCTGGGGGTTCTGCTGCTTGAGTTGCGTGATAATCATCTGAGCCGTGGCGCTCAAATCTACGGGTTGAGACTGAAGTGGGCTTTGGCTAAGCTGGGCCAACTGTAGCAGCCCTTCAAACACCGCAGCCATTTGCTGGCTGTAGTCTTGAATCATGTGGGTATAGCGGGCGGACTTTGCATCTTGGTCGCTGACGTTAGCGCTCAACAGCGCACAGGCGGTTTTAATCCCTGCCAGTGGATGGCGGAGGTCATGGGCAATGGTGTAGTTGAAAGCTTCTAAATCAGCATTAACGGCGGCAAGCTGCTGCGCTTGATGATTGAGTTCTTGATTGGCTTGCTCTAGCTGCAGGGTTTGCTGACGCAAAACTTCATCCGTGCGCTGTCGCTCAATGGCGTAGCGAATCGACCGGGTCAGTACCTCCTGGGTCACTTGGCCTTTGATCAAATAATCCTGAGCACTTCCATGGACCGCGCGAGTGACCAAGGCTTCGTCGTTCTGCCCTGTTAAAATCACGACGGGCATGGCGGGGAACTGTTGCTCTAGGGTCTCGACCGCCTGCAGTCCTTTGCTATCGGATAGTGACAGGTCGAGCAAGATGACGTTGAAGGGTTGTTGCAAAAGGGTTGCGATCGCATCTTTGAGCCGTTCGACATGCACTAACTTAAAAGATTGGAGGTCAGAGGCCTTGACCGCCCCTAACATGCCTTGAATCAGACCTGCATCCCCTGGATTATCTTCAATGAGTAGAACCGTGATGGGCGCATCTATCGTGCTATCGGTTTTGAGTAGAGGTTGAGGCATGACAGAAGAATTAACCATGGGCAGCAACGTATCACGAGTGAAAAATTATCAGATGGTGGGCTTAGGTTGCACCAAATCACTGGCAATTCCAACAGTGTTGGCAAAATAATTATGGTGTTAGGGGTTGCTGGGACAGCGTACCGCTAGGGCAAGCACTGTACTCATTAGCAAGATGTAAACAATCTCAGGCAGGGGTGGCGATCTCACAATAGTCGTGCTGCAATGGAATCTAAGGCTGTCGAGGTCGTGCAGGTACCAGATGCAGGTGATATGGATTTGACTAATTGTAATTCGTGTGGACGCCAAGTTTCTTCAAAGTCCCACTTCTGCCAGTATTGTGGCACCTCGCTCCAAGATCAAATCGATCAGTCCACCGCCCCAGAATCCAGCGACCTAGACCCTAAAAGCCTAGAGGGGCCAGACGGCCAAACTGTACCTGAGTTTAGTGACAGTGCCTATATCCCCTTACCCGCAGGGACCAGACTGCGCGATCGCTATATTATTGAAAAACAGCTCGGCCAAGGTGGCTTTGGCCGTGCCTATCGCGCCCAAGACACCGGGCGCTTCAATGAACCGATGGTGCTCAAAGAGCTAACCCCGTCAGTGCAGGGAACTGCTGCCCTTAAAAAAGCCGAAGAATTATTTCAGCGCGAAGCTGCAACTCTCCATCGCCTTGAGCATCCACAAATTCCCAAATTCTGGGAAATCTTTCAGGCCCAAAAGCGTCTGTTCTTGGTCCAAGACTTTGTTGAGGGCCGCACCTACCAACAAATTCAAGAAGAGCGGCAGACCTTTAATGAACAAGAGATGGTTCAGCTCTTTCAGGACTTGTTGCCGGTCTTGAGCTATCTGCATCGGCAGGGCGTGGTGCACCGCGATATCTCGCCTGATAATATTATGCGGCGCGATCGCGATGGCCTCCCCATCCTCATCGATCTCGGTGGCGTTAAACAGATCGCGATGGATGTTGCCACAGAAGTAATCTCAGCACAGGTAAGCGGTTTTAGTTCTGGGGGCGGTACCCGCCTCGGCAAAATTGGTTT
>JBAUJD010000568.1:0-3744 GCA_049683515.1 Thermosynechococcaceae cyanobacterium
TCAAGCTGTTCCACCTGATTAATCTTCTCTAGATTTCCAAATCTCTCAATTAAATGCTTTACTGTTGCTTGGATTAAGGGATCTGTGCTGTTGGTAGCTTCTAAACGTCTTGGTTTACCATCAATTAAAGTAAATGGCTTTTCCTTCACTGAGCTACCGATCAAAAGCCCATTCTTCTCTAGGATAAAGGTTTTGCCAGATGGACTCACCTTGAGGTGACTTAAGAAATCGCTAATTTGGGTGAGCTGTTGCTCAATCGCAACGACGCCAATCAGTTCTTTTTTACTTTTGTCTTTATAAATAGGACGACTTGCAGCAATCGATAAAGTGAATGGCTCTACTTCCCAGTTGTAAACAGGACTCCAAACGGGCTTTTTCTGCTTAACAGCTTCCTCATACCACCCTTCTTGCTCAAAAGCATAGTCTCCAATATCTTCAAGAATTTTTGTTCGATTCCCTTGACTATCTAATTCCCAAATATAAACGTGAGAATTACCATTCTTGGCCTGGTTTATAACACCGACAATAGGAGGCTTATCATCATAGTAGTAGCCGGACGAGATCAGATCACCCGACTCAAATCCATAGAGAACATATCCAATATCAAAGGTTTTCATCTGCTTCGAGAAAAGCTGACCTAACTTATTCTTATCCTCAGACTGAAGAACTCCCATATCGAACAAATCAGAATTGACCTGCACCACTTTCTTAGGCGTAGTCATGTAGCTATCTAGACGTTGGTCAATGCGTCCACTCACCTCATTGCGTAGACGACTAACGAGATCGTTTACAGCTTTTTGACCATTTTGCACAGATAAATATCCAGTTAGCCCCACTGCCGCAAAAATTTGCAGCACAAATGGAATGACTAAGATTTGCCGCAGGGAAACCTGACGAGAGGCCTGGGGGTGATCAACTTGCTTTGCTTGTGTTCGCTTATTGTTGATTTTGAGAAGCATAGGTTTAAGCTAGTAAATGTGCGCAAATCTCGTCCAATCTGGATAAAGATCTAAAAATTGCAGCGCCAATATTATGCGGTACAATTATAGTATTGACCCAATGCAATCAATAAGTTACACGGAAATAATATTTTTATTTTTATTAACCTAAGCACCTATTTAGAGTAAAAACAAGACAGATATATTATGTAAAATATGCGTGACATATCTGTCTTATATGCCAAACCCACGTGATATCAGAGAACAGAAAGCCAGAAAGCCATACGGGGTCTTATAGTCTTTCTCTGAAATCAATTTTGATTGGTATATAAGTTAAATATAATATTGATAAAATATTCCAGAAAATCTTTAGGATACGTTTTGATGTTTATTTTTACGTTTGACTAATAGAAGTTGACAAATTTTTGGTCGCAGCAGCAGGAAAGAAACTATAGAGTTAAATGTAAATAGATACAGCGGAAAAGCACTCAGTCCTGGTGACCACTGTTCCAGGGCAATTAAGTTCAATGTACCTGCAGTCCAAAACATTAGCCAAGAGAATAAGTCCTCTGTTTCTGGCTCATGATAGGCTTTTCGAATCGTGGGTAGTGCCCCTGAGGCATCAACTGCAACAATGATTAGAATGGCTAACAAAGGAGATTTAAACCACCACCAAGCGATTAAGCTAACACCAGCCCCTGCAATACAGGCTCGATCAAATTGACTCCATCCCCCCACGCCATATTTAATGGACAAGATCGCAATAATAGACTGGCAAACAGCATAGGACACCAAAAGCCCCATTGTATTTTGGGCACCCTCTGCGTAGGAACTCGCGACCAAGATAATGCCAAAGGTCGCCCAAATCATCCAGCTTGCCCGATTCGGCTGTGTTTTTCCCCGCAGGGTGGTAACGATATAGGGAATGAAGCCCAACAGTGGAACAATTCCAGCAATGACACCAACAATTTCCCGCCAGTTTTGCATTTAATTTAGTCCTATAGCAATAAATAGAGCGGGAAACATAGAGAGGTAACTCATTGAAGGTTTATCAATACAGGGTTAAAAATGAAACATCCACAGCACCATAAAAGCAATCAGGCGTTAAATGCCCTTTCTGATCTCGAGCTTGGCCTTGGCCGATAAACAACCGCTTAATGCGAAAGCGGTGATAGTTTTTAAGCTGTTGAACCACAGAAATATACTGTTCTTGATGAGACTCTGCTAGCTTCTGATCGAGTTCAGGTAGGCCATACCACGGACAGGCCATTACGGCATGATGGGCATTATGGTAGCCAAAGTTGAGCAGCAGCAGATTTAACCACGGATATCGACGAGATAAGAGATTCGAGAACGTATGGGCTTGCTCATGGTTGCGATCTCGCTTAGGCAACGGTGTCCCCGGCAGAAAAGCCTCATAGGTATGCTGAAACGCATCGACGAAGCGCAGCACCGTAATCATGCCGATATACGCTAAAAAATAGAGCAAGATCGCCTTCAGTGAAAGCAGTCCTAACCCAGTAAATAGAGTCGCCCTCAACACGATCAAGAGCGCCACTCTACTCCGTTTTTCCCAATCCCCCATTGCACGACGCAGGACTGACTGCCATCGTGCCCAAAAGGAAACGACGGGAAAGTACAGCCACTCCATACTAATAATGCCCCAACGTAGCGGTCGAGGTAGCATTTGAATCGCAGCCGGAATATCGAAAGTGAACACATCGACCCGATCGACATGGTGGGCGATGTGCTGATCTGCTAAAGCTTTGAATCCGTAATAACACCCACCATTCAGCCAGAGCATCATGGAACCTAGAAGGGCATTCCAGCGGCGCGTCTTAAACAGACTGCCATGCATCAGGTCATGACTCAGGTAGGCAGAATAAACTAGGCTATGCGTTAAAAACAGCACACCTAACAGATTCATGACCCAACTCGATGACAGCAAAAGCGCAGTTCCCCCACCATAGGCAAAGAACGTATACATAATTGCGCTCCCGTTCCAGACCCCATTCTGTTGATGGACAGACTGGCGTGGAGAAACTGCAGTTGCTTCGATCATCATGACTTGACTCCCCTTCTCACAGCTTGCCTTACACCCCAAGCAGGGCATTCATTGAAGCCGCAGAGATAGAAGGTGTAGGCATTCTCGACACAGCAATACTAGGCGGTGTTGCCAAGCACTCTTTATAGATTTCACGGAACATCCGCTGCTGTAGCGCCACAACTTCGCCAAAGCCCTCTATGGCCCAGCTCTTCATTTGGGCTTCGCTTTCACGGCTGAACCGCGCAGCCAAGTTCAGTGCATCTAGACCATATTCAAAGTGCTCGACCTCCACACCTGAGCCACCATATTGGCTATGAATCAAAATCCAGGACCAAGGCGTGTAGCGGTGGTCACCAATTTTGACAGGCTTGGCTTCATTCCGCAGATAGGCGTCAAAGCCAGTATCGCGATTTTCATGACGAATCACCATGTCAAGCAGGGTATATTCCTGATCGCCCAACATTTCAGACGCCAAGTGAAATCCCATCGCTTTAACCAAAGAGGCAACGTCACCGGGTATGCCCTGGTAGCTCACAATGACAGCCTCAGAGATTTCTCTCAACCACATCGGTACGGGGGATAATTCATTGCGCTCATCAGCAGATAGGCCTGCATAATCGCCAGCCGTTTTCACCGTCAACTGAGCCAATGCGCGATGAACCGGAGAATCATTCGCGCCTTCATCAGCGGCAGCCGACATCACTTTTGCAGCAATTTCCATCCCTCGATCTGCTTCTTCAGTCACAATTAACTCAGGAT